>NZ_LDUK01000018.1:0-159505 GCF_001043575.1 Bacillus sp. LK2 | reverse complement strand
CGGGCAGTAAGACTCCCACCTCAACATTCGGCTGTAAAACAAAGAAGTTAGGTGGAAGATCAACTGCCCGTAAAAGCCCGATTGGTTCAATTAATAATCAGCGTGGGATGCCCCCACTGATTAAAGTTTCACTTTATATTAAAACAGATGAATGTTTTCTTTTTTACAAGCTTCACGTAAATCGTCAGGCCATACAGAAGATTGAACTTCACCGATGTGTGCTTTACGTAAGAAGTACATGCACATTCTTGATTGGCCGATACCACCACCGATTGTTAATGGTAGTACGTCTTCTAAAATTCCTTTGTGGAAATCGTAATCTCGTTTGAAGTCTTCACCCGTTTTCGTTAACTGTTCGTCAAGTGATTTACTATCAACGCGAATTCCCATTGATGATAATTCGAATGAAGCTTGTAGTACTGGGTGCCAGAATAAAATGTCACCGTTTAACTTCCAATCGTCATAATCAGCTGCGCGTCCATCATGTCTTTCACCTGAACGAAGTACATCACCAATTCCAATAATAAAGACTGCACCGTGTTCTTTCGCAATTGCATGTTCACGATCTTTCGGTGTTAATTCTGGATATTTATCTTCTAGTTCTTGAGAAGTAACGAAAACAATTTCTTCTGGTAAATACTTTCCAAGGAACGGATACTTTTCAAACAAGTGATCTTCTAAATCTTTGAATATTCCATAAATTGTTTGTACTGTTTTTTGTAAGTAATCTACAGTACGCCATTCTTTTTGAACGATTTTTTCCCAATCCCATTGGTCAACGTAAATAGAATGCGTTGCATCAAGCTCTTCATCACGACGAATTGCGTTCATGTTTGTATATAAACCCTCACCAGCTTCATATCCGTATTCATGTAATGCGAATCTTTTCCACTTCGCTAGTGAATGAACAATTTCTAATTCTTCTCCTGAATGTAACATATCAAATTCAATTGGACGTTCTACACCGTTTAGGTGATCGTTTAAACCTGACTTTTTCGTTACGAATAATGGTGCAGATACGCGGAATAGTTCAAGGCGTTTTGCTAATTGATCCTCGAAAAATGTTTTAACTTCCTTAATTGCGATTTGAGTCTCTCTTACTGTCATTAATGATTGATACATGGTGGTTTCCTCCTAAAATGTTTGGATGTTGTGGAAAAAAGCCAACAAAAAAAGCCCTTCTTTCCCAAAAAACTGGGACGAAAGGCTTTGGTTCCGCGGTACCACCCAAATTAGCAACAGAGGTTGCTCACTTATACAGTACGGAGATTAAAAATCTCGATACTGTTCTTCTTGTAACGGCGAAGTTCCCGGCTAAGTCTACTTTCCTATAAAGGATTTCGGTTAGCGACTCCAGGAGGTTCTTCATAATAGGCTTCGTATCAGGCTCACACCGTCCCTGACTCGCTTAAACTACATCCTACTACTACTCGTCCTTTCATAGTCGTTTGTTGTCACATCTCTGAAACATTTTATTAATGATTATTCTATACAAAAAACAGAGAAAGTCAACAAAAAGTTTTAATATATTTTTCAATTCTTTATTTTACGGCTTGATTGATTGTTTCCAATATAGCCTCTTTACTTCTTTTGCCTTGACACCCCAAAAAACGTCTCACTAACTGAAACTAGCATATACACAACAATTAATGTAATCGTTCGAAATATAGAATCCGCAGTATTTCTTATTATTTTCATTTTCTTTATAATTCCTTTCAGTTTACTCGCAATTTCATGATATACTATAGCATTCAAGCAGTTTGTTTTTACTTAAAACAAACATAGTCATTTATCGAGAGTATTTTTCTAAAACATTGGCTATTATCAAATAAGATTTTTTATATAACGGAGTGATCATATGAGTAAAACGAAAGCGAAACCAAAAAAAGGTGTAGGACAAGGTACAGGAAGTAAAGGATGGAACCGTTGGCAATCTAGTGCAAAGAAAAAGAAAGCTGCAAAACCATACAAAAGTAAAGGCACAAAGAAGTAATCTAAATAGCATTTGATTTCTTTACTTTGTACAAAACAAAATATAATTATTACAACAAAAAAGCTATGCTCTCATAAATTTGAAAGCATAGCTTTTTTCATTTTAAATCATAAGTATATCCCGAATTTCTTCCTCAGTTATAGAGGATAATTTCTCTTCTCCTGGCTCAATCACTTCAGCGATTAAATTTTTCTTACTCTCTTGAAGTTCATGCATCTTTTCCTCAATTGTTCCGTGGGCTACTAACTTAATAACTTGCACCGTATTTTTTTGTCCCATTCGATACGCTCTATCTGCTGCTTGTTGTTCAACAGCTGGATTCCACCATAAATCGTATAATATGACCGTATCTGCACCAGTTAAGTTAAGACCCGTACCACCAGCTTTTAAAGAAATGAGAAATAGATCTCCTTCTCCTTCGTTAAACCGATTGCATAGCTCTACACGTTCTTGCGCTGGTGTACTTCCGTCTAAATAAAAGTATGGAATAGCTTTACGGTTTAATTCTCGCCCGATTATCGAAAGCATCTTCGTAAATTGAGAAAAGATAAGAATTCTCTTCCCTGTACTTCTGCACTCCTCCAAAATTTCTAGAAGTTGTTCAAACTTAGCTGAACTTCCTTTGTAATCATCAACAAACAATGCAGGATGATTACAAATTTGTCTTAACCTCGTTAAACCAGCTAAAATTCTAATTTTATTTTTACGTAACGTATCTTTATCTAAATGTTTTAACGTTTCTTCTCTTAACTTCGCTAAATAAGCCGCATAAAGCTTCTTCTGATCCGGTAATAGTTCTGATGATTGTAAGTGCTCAATTTTTTCTGGTAGCTCCTGTAATACATCTTCCTTTAACCTTCTTAACACGAATGGTTTTACGCGCTTCGCTATATCTTCACGTCTTAAATCACCGAACTCTTTTCTCCCCGGTAATAATTCTGGGAAGACGACGTGGAAGATGGACCATAGCTCTTCTAATGAATTCTCTACAGGTGTTCCCGTTAATCCAAAACGGTACTCCGCCTGAATCGTTTTTACTGCCTTCGCAGTTTGCGTTGTATGATTTTTAAATGCTTGTGCTTCATCAAGAAATAGCGTATGAAATGGCTGCGCATATAACCTTATATCCCTTCTCAGTAAAGGATATGACGTAATCACTACATCAAATTTCGATACATCTTTTAAAAGTTTTCGGCGCTCTACTTGGTTTCCATCTGCAATAACAGCTCTAATATGTGGAACGAATTTTTTCAACTCGCTAAGCCAGTTATAAACGAGGGAAGACGGAGAAACAACTAATATAGGCAGTTTCTTTTCTCGAATTTCAGGCAAAACAGAATCTATAAAAGCAATGCTTTGCAACGTTTTCCCTAGTCCCATATCGTCTGCTAAAATACCTCCAAAACGATAATAAGCAAGTGTTTTCATCCACTCGAATCCATATGTTTGATACTCTCTCATTATCGTACTTAAACCACTTGGCACCATAAATTTTAACTTTTTAGGGTTTTGAATGTTCTCTACCAATTCTTGAACAGATTCATCTAAACTTAAAACATTTCCTTCTTGCAGTGAATTCATCCATTTTACACTACGAATAAGAGGGACATCTATTTCTTCACCCTTTAAAAATTCTTTTCGAATACTCGATTCTTTTATAAACTGATTAATGTCATTAAATTCTTTACTCTCCAGTGATAATAGAGAACCACTTGCTAAGCGATAATATTTTCGTTTCTCCTCAAGAGCAACTAATACACCTTTAATTTCTGCCTCTGGAATACCTTTTATATCAAAACGGAATGATAACCAATCAATTCTCTCTTTCCTTCTAACTCTTATAAGAGGAGCTGTGTCTCCTTTATGAATTCGTAATTTGATTGCTGTCGTCGCATAAATATCAAGTAAACCTTTTAACGTTGGAACGACGTGATATAAGAAGTTATACTCAGCTTCTTCGTTATGCATAAAATAACCGCCTTCAGTCTTTGCAAAGGCGCTATCATTCATCATTTCTAAAATCTCGTTTTCCTTTTTCTCATCACGATTAAAAACAGACGGCTGTCCCTCTTCTTCTAACGGGTTTATAACAACATTTCCGTAATGAAATTCCAAACCCGCTAACAAACGATTTTTCACTCGATCTAAATATAATTTCGCTTTTAGTGCGGGCGTTTCAACACGATCTGATATTATCTCATCTATTCGTACAGTTCCAAGCTTCATTAAACCCGGAACAACTTTTGCTACAAAGTGCTCCATCTTATCAGCCGGAATATACAATTGATTACTACTAGAACGCTTCATCATTTTTTGTAATTCGATAAGCCGCTTGCAATCCTCCATGTTCAACCGATACAGTTTCCCTTCGAATAGAGCATAACTGTATGTATCCATTACTTCCACTTGTTGCAAGCCATCAATATACAGTGTAAATCCACCGTTACTCCCTTTATTAAACTCAAAATGTAAAGGAAGTAGTCCTTTTGAAATATGTAAACCATGAAAAGGTTGTCCATCTTGATTAAGTCTCACAAACTCAACTTTAGAAAGTAAAGAAAGCATATCTGACCAAGACGCTGGCGGTATTAAAATCATACTATCATCTTGTTTTGCATGTACTTCCAGCGTATCCTCATACATTTTTTCGTTGTGATAAATTTTAATGAGCTGCTGAATAATCGCATCGGTTTCTTGCCTGAAGCTATGTACATCCGGTGTATATGTAAATTCATTCAAACAATTATAGGACTCTCTTTTCTCCACTTTGGAAAGAAATTCTCTAATATGATTTACAAAATACGTTTTGGCAAGCTTCAACTGAATCCCTAGAAGTGCCCCACCATTTTTCGTAACTACTGGTGTACATATAAATTCAACATGAAGTATTTCACGTGTATCAAAACGGTGTTGTTTACTTTTTGGTCTTAATGGTTTTTCTGCAAATAACTGAAACATACCGCTCGTTAATTGATCATTTCCGCTCATGTTTTCGCTACTAATGGGCAACTTTCCACCTGTTTTCTGATTATAGTTCATATATAACAATACAGCCGCAACATGTTGACAGTACGTTTGAAAAGAGGCTAATGAAGGACAACTACATTTCGCAACAACATCACCCTTTTTAGCTTTTTCTACTGTGACATGAAAATCTTCGTTCCCTTTTACCGTCGCTTCGCAAATTTCTTTATTTTCATCATAATAATTTACTATCACTTTATTTGATTTATAATAAGCTTCGCCTCTTTTATATGAGGTCTCTCCGCATACTTCTTTAATAATCGATTTGTTTAATGTAAAACTCATTGTTTTGACACTTCCTTAATTTAAAACCAGTTTCTCTTAACTAACATTTTACATGCTATGCGCAAAAATATAAAATACGGATTTAACAAAAAAAGATGCTTATTTATAAGCACCTTTTTTCACTCTATCTCCATCAACCGTTTCGCCTCAAAATACAACACTTGAATAAATTTCTTCGTATTAATACGTATATGCCCAGAAGTTGATACTTCATCTTTCGTCATTTCTGTCATCCGTTTTCTAATTACAGTGAAATCAAAAAATTTCGGCGCATAGCTTTCAAATTTCGGATTCGAAAAGTCTGTTAGTCCAAGAGAAGCTAAATGGTTTAACGATTGATAAATCGCTCTTCGTACCCTTTGTTCAGATGCTTTTCTCTCTTTATCTATATCTGCATCTGAAGCTATATTCTCTAACTTTCTTATCGTTATATGGTGAAAGATATCTTTTAGCGCAGGAAATCCAAATTCAAATGTTTGTGCCTTTTCCTTTCCATATAAATATTCCAGCATACTAAGTAAATCTTTACTTCCATTCTCTCCCGCAATACCGAGTTCTGATAATAAATAGCGTCCTGGATCTGCTATTCTTTTCCCTTCTTGCATTGGCTCATTTCGAATTTGCGGCTGTTCCCATTTGAAAACGTTATTCAATGATTTTTGAATATCATATATAGAACGCTCTAAACGAATACGTTCCATCACTTTCTGTACAACAGATACAACTTCAATTTTATTTAGTGGTTTTGTAATATAATATTCAACACCAAGCGTATACGCCTCACCTATAAGCTGCTTCGATTCAACTTGAGAAATCATAATGATTTTCCCTGAAAAAGAAGATGCAATATGGCGAACTGTTTCAATCCCATCTCGCATTGGCATTAATAAATCAATAAATAAAATATCTACTTTTTTAAAATTTAGTTGATCTGCTTCAATAAAAGCTCCGTCTTCCGATTCTCCAATCACTTCCCCAAGATCACCATCTTCAATAATTTGTGAAAGCATAGAGCGGAAAACTTCATCATCATCTACGATATAATAGAACAACTTTATTCCCCTTCCCGCTTTAAACTGCACTCCGGTAAACAAACTACAAACTTACACCCTTCGCCAATTTCTCGATCTTCTAATCTTACTTCTCCTCCGAGTTCTGTTACCATTTCGTTTATGTAGGAAAGACCAATTCCTGTTGACGGTGTTCCCGTTTGATCATACTTTGAAGTAAACCCCGGCTTAAATACTAGTTTCTTATATTTTTGCGCAATACCAGGTCCATCGTCAATTACTTCAAAAAATATACGTTTATCAAGTTTATATAACTTAATAATAATGACACCACTACCCTCAATTGCTTCAACTGCATTTGCAACTAAGTTATTAAAAATTGATAAGACCGTATACACATGATATTCTGCATGCTCACCTTCTATATGTTTGGAAAAACGTATATCTTTTTCTAACATTTCAGCGTACTTCTCATTTATTCTCACAATCATTTCCGCAAGCTCATGACCTTCTACATACTCAGCCACATTTTTATCTAATAACAATTTAGATAGCCCTGCAAAAATCCTTTGATTATCCTTTTTTATTTCGTGTACTTCCCCCGCTATTTTCAATGCTGTTTTACTACTCGAATCATCGTTCGCTTGTAAATTACGATATAATTGATACGCTTCTTGTGTAATTAACTCCGCATTTTGTAACGTTTTTTTCAAATGAACAGATTCCACATATAAATTAGAAAGGTGCATCAACATTTTCTCATTTTCTTTTCGCACTTGTGATTCTTTTAATTTTGTTTCATACAAATTCATCATATTTAAAAAACCAAGCGCAAAGAAACTACGAAAAATAGCAATAATGATTAGTTTATTCACTTCAGAAACTGTTATTGTTGTGCCAAGCACTAACATGTGATAAAACGCAAGTTCTGACATACTTGCAATAATTTCAATTGTAATACCGAGGCAACCTATAATAATTGGCCTTTGATGGAATTTGTTCACCCTACAAAGCGAAAATAGGCTTCCATAAATAAAATAATAAAAGAACACGGGATAGCGCAAATAAAATGATTCTGTCATATGAAATGACCCTTGTAATATCCAGTCCAGGCATACGCGAAATAATACTACAAATACGCCGACAAGAATACCTGCAACTGCTGCTGGTATTCTTCTTAAAAATAGTAATAAAAAGAAGAAAAGCGGTGTCCCGAAGCTAACACGAAACGTATCGTTGAAAGGATGAAAATTCAGCTCTCCAGCAATCGGAACAACTACCATTAAAATAATTAAAAGAGACATATCTTTCTTCCATAATTGATTCCAATTCAAAAGGGCCACTTCCTATGTATTTTTTCAAAAATGAACAAGGAAAGCCCGCTTATTATTATAAACGGGCTTTTTCTCTATATTCTAACCTTTTCTACCGCTTTTATTTGACGATACTCAGGCTTCCACATTGATTCTTTTACTGCTATCTTAATATCGTTATCACTTAAGTTCTCCCTGGCAACACCTTCTGCAACTGCAACTTTCGCTACTTCAATTGCAACCATTTCAGAAATATTACGTAACTCTTCAACTTCTGGCAAGATAGGCGCACCTGGCTTACTTGTATCTACCATACTTGCAACTGCTTCTGCTGCCGCCGCAAACATACCGTCTGTCATTACGCTTGCACGAACAACAATTGTTCCAAGACCAAGCCCTGGGAAAATAAGTGCGTTATTTGATTGTCCAATAACATACGTTACACCATTGTATGTAACTGGTTCAAATGGACTTCCTGTTGCAACTAACGCTCTTCCTTCTGTCCACTCGATTAAATCTACTGGTTTCGCTTCAGCAAGTGGCGTTGGATTCGACATTGGTAATATAATTGGTCTTTCTACATGAGAAGCCATTTCTTTAATAATCTCCTCTTTGAATGCACCAGCAACAGTTGATGTACCGATTAAAATTGTCGGTTTTACATGTTTCACAACTTCAGCAAGTCCGATAGCATCACTTTGCTTCCACTCATTCACTTCAGCTACTTTGCGAGCATACGGAATTTGGAAATCAAGAAGATCTTCCATATTATCTGTAATTAACCCGTTACGGTCAATACACCAGAAACGTTCATGCGCTTCTTGCTCTGATAATCCTACGCGAACCATCGCATCTCTTACTTGATCTGCGATACCGATTCCAGCCGTACCAGCACCAAACACAACGACACGATGTTCATTTAAAGGTACACCAGAAGCTTTCACTGCTGATAATACTGCAGCAAGTGAAACTGCACCTGTGCCTTGAATATCATCATTAAACGTACATACGTCATGACGGTATTTATCTAAAATTTTTCGTGCATTACGAGAACTGAAATCTTCCCAATGTAAAAGTGCTTTCGGGAACTTATTACCTACAGCTTGTACAAATGTATCAATAAATTCATCGTAAGCTTCACCAGTTACACGAGGGTGGCGATTTCCAATATAAAATGGATTGTTTAATAGATCTTCGCGGTTTGTACCTACATCTAAAATTACCGGTAATACGCGACTAGGATCGATTCCAACTGCAGCCGTATAAACAGCTAACTTTCCGATTGCAATGTTAATACCACCAACACCCCAGTCACCAATTCCTAATATGCCTTCTCCATCTGTTACAACGACTAAGTCAATATTTTCAGCTGTTGCACCGATATTTGCGAACGCTTCTTCAATACCTGAAGGATCGTTAACTGATAAATAAACCCCGCGCGGTTTACGATATTCATGACTATATCTTTGAATTGCTACACCAACAGTAGGTGTATATACAATTGGTAACATTTCACGTAAATGATCTGTTAGTATACGATAAAATAATACTTCATTTCGATCATGTAACGCAGTTAAGTATACATTCTTTAATAAATCATCCGGCTGAGAACAAAATTGTTCATATGCACGGCGTGCTTGTTCTTCTAACGTTAAAACCGCTGGCGGTAATAACCCTTTTAAGCCTAATTCTTCTCTTTCTTCTTGTGTGAAAGCTACCCCTTTATTTAAAAGTGGTGTTGCTAATACTTCTACTCCTCTTAATGTCGTTTCTAATGAACCATTAGAAGCCACTGTAAACTTACTCATAACATCCCTACCTCTATTCATATATAGCATTTCTATATTGTAAACAAAAAAGAGGGGATTGTCCCCCCTCTTCTTTTAATTTTTCTTTAAAAGAGTTGCTCCTGCAATCCCTGGATGTGTCATTTCGAATGGATCTAGTATTAATTCTAAATCTTCTTGTGACAATACACCATTTTTCACACATAGTTCTCGAACGGATTGACCTGTTGCGATTGCTTCTTTCGCAACGCGAGCTGCTGCTTCATAACCGATATGAGGGTTCACGGCTGTAATAATTCCTACACTCTTCTCAACATACTCTTTTAAGCGATCTTCATTCGCTTCAATTCCTTTTAAGCAATTATCTGTAAAGGCACGGAAACCGTTATTCATAATGCTAATAGATTGAAGTAAGTTGAAAACAAGTACTGGTTCCATAACATTTAGTTCTAATTGTCCTGCTTCTGAAGCAAGGCAAATTGTATGGTCGTTACCAATTACTTGGAACGCAATTTGATTAATTACTTCCGGCATAACAGGGTTTACTTTACCTGGCATAATAGATGAACCTGGTTGACGAGCTGGCAGCATAATTTCTGCTAATCCAACACGTGGACCTGATGCCATTAGTCGAAGGTCGTTCGCAATTTTAGACATGTTCATCATACATACTTTTAATGCTGCAGATACTTCAGTGTACGCATCAGTATTTTGCGTTGCATCTACTAAATCTTCAGCACCAACAAGTGGTAATTCACTAATTGTGGCTAAATGTTTTACAACTGCTTCAATATACTCTGGATCTGCATTTAAGCCTGTACCAACTGCAGTTGCTCCCATATTTACTTCATATAAATGTTGACGTGATTGCTGAATTCGTTTCATATCACGTTCAAGTACGCGAGAGTATGCTTTAAATTCTTGTCCAAGACGAATTGGCACAGCATCTTGTAAATGTGTACGACCCATTTTAATAACATGATCGAACTGTTCTGCTTTTAATTCAAATACATCATGCATATAACCCATCGTTTGTAATAAGCCTTCTAATGCATTTAATGTTGCAATATGAATCGCTGTTGGGAATGCATCGTTTGTTGATTGCGCCATATTTACATGACTATTTGGACTAATATAATGATAGTCTCCCTTTTCCATTCCTAATAATTCAAGGGCACGATTGGCAATGACTTCATTTGCGTTCATGTTCATTGAAGTACCTGCACCGCCTTGGATTGGATCAACGATGAAATGATCATGCCATTTCCCATCAAGAATTTCTTGTGATGCTTCTGCAATAGCACCACCCTTTTTCAATTCCAATCTTCCTATATCTGCATTAGCAAGTGCTGCTGCTTTTTTTACAATTGCGAACGCTTTAATTAAGCCTTCATGAATTTTGTATCCTGTAATTGGGAAGTTTTCTACTGCACGCATAGTCTGTACACCATAATATGCATACATTGGTACTTCTTTTTCACCTAGAAAATCTTTTTCAATTCGTACACCATTTTTAACTTCAGTTAATGTTGCCATGATTATTCACTCCTTAACGATTTCTTATGCTGCTTCTGTTTGTTTGACTGCTTCTACATATTGTTTTGCTTTCTCATTATCGAATTCGCCTTCCCACTTCGACATAACAATGGCAGCTAATGCATTTCCTAATACATTGACAGCTGAGCGAATCATATCTAAAATACGGTCAATTCCCGCAATTAATGCGATACCTTCTAACGGTAAGCCCATTGATCCTAACGTTGCTAATACAACAACGAACGATGCACCTGGAACTCCCGCCATACCTTTGGATGTTAACATGAGAACGAATAATAACGTTATTTGCTCCGTCAGTGACATGTGTACACCATACATTTGTGCAACAAACAATGCCGCTAACGCTTGATAAATAGCTGATCCAGTCAAGTTAAATGTATAACCTGTCGGAATTACGAAAGAGGCAACTGCCTTTGGACAACCGAACTCTTCCATCTTTCTCATTATATTAGGTAAAACAGCTTCTGAACTTGCTGTCGTAAATGAAAGAATAAGTTCTTCTTTTAAAATTTTCATTAATGTAAAAATGTTTACTCCTACCATTCGTGCATTGATACCTAATACAATCACAACGAATAGTATAACAGTTACGTATACAGCTAGCACTAGTTTTCCTAAAGGAAGTAGTGTGGCCACACCAAATTTCGCAACCGTAACAGCAATTAATGCGAATACACCAAATGGTGCAAATTTCATAACTTGATTTGTAACCCAAAACATCGCTTCGAGCACACCTTCAAAAAAGTTAAAAACAGGCTTTCCTTTTTCTCCAATTGCCGCAACTCCTAAACCGAATAATACTGAGAAGAATATAATCGGTAATAAGTCACCCTGCGCAATAGATTCAAATATATTTTTCGGTACAATATGAACAATCGTTTCAGCAAAACCTTTCTTCTCTGTAGCATCTGCTGTTTGTTTATAAGAAGAAATATCACTTTGCTGTAAATTATTCATATCAACGCCAGTACCTGGTTGGAATATATTCGCTGCAAGTAATCCCATTAAAATAGCAATCGTCGTAATGATTTCGAAATAAAGAATTGTCTTACCACCCAGTTTCCCAAGCTTCTTCATATCTCCTACACCAGCTACCGCAACAATTAATGCTGAAATAACAATTGGTACTACAATCATTTTAATTAAATGAATAAATATATCCCCAATTGGTGTAATATAAGAAATCGCCGTTTTATTGCCATAAAAGATTGCCCCTACTACAATCCCTAAAACAAGCGCGACAAAAATTTGTGTTGCCAATCCGAATTTTTTCATTTATGTTCATCCCCTTCATGCGAACGCTTTCAATTTGTATTTATAAAAGCTTACTCACACATGATATAAGCGAACCTACAAAATCATACAAAAACCTACAAGTTTGTCACAAAAAATTCAAATATTTTTCTTCTATTTTTCATTGACACCATTTTGTTAAAAAACGATAAAATATACTTGATAAGTAATCAGATTGTTTCGTATAATCAAAAAGATATATACTTACAACAAATCGAACTGAAAAGGAGTGGATATTATGAAAAATTGTGTACAGAAATTCATCCTATCTTCTTCTTTTCTTTTTCATTTTCTTAGTAAGGAACAAGGGCATTCGCCTTTGTTCCTTTTTTATTGTCATTTATATAGGGGGAATTGTTATGAAGCCATATAAACGTGTCTTAATTAAATTAAGCGGTGGTGCACTTGCTGATCAATCTGGAAATAGCTTTAACTCCAAACGGTTAGAACATATTGCAAACGAAATTTTATCCATTGTTGATTTAGGTATCGAAGTCTCTATCGTCATTGGCGGCGGTAACATTTTCAGAGGTCATCTAGCAGAAGAATGGGGAATTGATCGTGTAGAAGCTGATAATATCGGGACGTTAGGTACAATAATTAACAGCTTAATGCTTCGCGGCGTTTTAACAAGTAAAACTGATAGAGAAGTGCGCGTTATGACTTCCATCCCTTTTAACGCAGTAGCTGAACCTTATATTCGCCTACGCGCAGTACATCATTTAGATAACGGCTATATCGTCATTTTCGGTGGTGGTAACGGGCAACCGTTCGTTACGACAGATTATCCAAGTGTACAAAGAGCCATTGAAATGAATAGTGACGCCATTTTAGTCGCAAAACAAGGCGTAGACGGGGTCTTTACAAGTGATCCAAAACATAATAAATTCGCAAAAATGTATCGAAAACTAAACTATAATGATGTTGTTAGGCAGAACATACAAGTAATGGACCAAGCGGCTTTATTACTTGCTCGGGATTATAAATTGCCAGCACATGTCTTTAACTTTGATGAGCCTGGGGTTATGAAGAAAATATGTTTAGGCGAACATGTGGGGACGTTGATTAATGATGATGTTACTAAGCTTGTACATGAAAAATAACTATTTCCATCAAAAAAAGGGTGTCCTTTATAGACACCCTTTCTTCCTTAATTATCATAAATAAAAATCAACCAAACCCGCCACTTTCTCCTTACAACGCTCCCAGAAAGATAAGTTATCAAAAAATGTTTTTGTCATCTCTTTCGAATCTTGGAAGTCTTGTGTTAACACCCCATTTGCTTGCGCTACGATAGGACCACCATGAATATACAAGTTCACCTCATCATTTATATAGAAGCTACGTGCAGTAAAGTTTGTTGTACCGATAACGGTTAATTCATTATCAATAAGCATTAACTTCCCATGGAACATCCCTTTTTTATAGCCATATACAGTAATTCCATGTTTAACAACTTGACGTATGTAAGGATATGCCGCCTCTTTAATAAGAGGAATATCTGGTTTATATGACCAAAGGATTTTTACTGTAACACCACGTTTTTGCGCCCTAATTAAAGCATTCATTAACTCTTTATTTTTCGCTATAAAATACGGCGTTGCAATTACAATCGAATGCTTCGCTTGTTTTATTAACTCTATATATTTTTCAGCGACGTGATGCCCATTGTAACTAGCCATAGTATGTAATGTGTTCCCCTTACTAGCCTTATTCGTACTTCGTTTTATATCTTCTTTCGTGTCTCGTTTCCAATCTAAAGAAAACTGCTCTTCTAAATCTTTAGCTCCTTCTCCTCTTATCCGAACATGGTAATCACGCCAATATCCAAATCGCTTATCTTTCCCTAAGTACTCATCCCCTATATTAAAACCACCCGTATAACCAATTTCTCCATCAATCGTCGTAATACGACGATGATTACGATGATGAAGGGAATAAAATCCGAATGGCAATTCAGGTTTTCTACTATATGTAAAATGAACACCGCTTTCCTGTAATTCATTTTTCATCTTTCTTTCGAATGACAAATCATTAATTAAATCCACTGATAAATATACAGTTACTCCTTCTTTCGCCTTCTCTTTCAATAACTTTAAAAAAGTATGGCTACTTTTATCATCTGACAAAATGAAAAAATAAGTGTAGATGGAGCTTTTTGCTTTTTTAATATCTTCAAATAGCTGCTCATATAATGATTTCCCTTCAACATATAATTGAAAGTCACTATAATGAGGCGTATACTCTGTCGGCATATTTTTCCCAGCTTCCATTTTCCGTCCGAGCGTTACGTCAATATGCATCCCAATTAAAACAAAAACGAATATACCAATAATAATAGAAGCAACTCGCAATATCTTTTTTATCATTTTAATTTCCTTCCGCTCAAATTACTTTCTAATCCGTAGTGTTTCATTAAAATACATTTTCATACAAAATGTATTCTTTTGGGGGATGTTAAAAAGTTAAAGGAGCAGCAGAATATGAAAATAAGTAAAACTCCTATTATTTTTATACCCGGTCTTTTCGGTTCAATGAGTAATGTTATTATTCCCGGTACTGGTAATTGGAGCTTTGGACTTTCTGCATTTGTTTACGAACCATTCATCATGATGTTAGAAAGTATGGGCTATGAACGAAATAAAAACCTGTTTATCTGTTTTTATGACTGGCGGCAGCGTATTGTTTTTTCTACTCAAAAATATTTATTAAAAACGATTGCTTATGTTAAAAAATTTACAGGGTGCGATAAACTAAATCTAGTTTGTCATAGTATGGGTGGACTTCTTGCACGTTCTTACATTCAAAGTGAAGAATATGAAAATGATGTGGAGCAACTTATTATACTTTGTACACCAAGCGCTGGATCTCCGCCTAATTATAGTTATTGGACTGGAGGTAGCCTCCCTGTCCATGCCTCTTCTAAAATAAATATCGTTCATTTTTATATGGAACAATACATTCACTACTTAAGCACATTACACAAAATGAATAAAGTTGCAGCGATACACCGTTACTTTCCAGGATTACAAGATGTTATTCCTTGTAAAGATTACGGAAATTATTTATTTATAAGATCCGGTTCTTTTATTACATTTCTTCCTTATAGTAAGATGCAAACGAAAAACCCTTTCCTCGATACGTTAAATGAAAATAGATTTATTATACAGAAAAGAAATATTGAAACTACACTCATTGCAGGAGATGAAGAGGAAACAATTCAATATTTACAAGTCGTCCCTTCACATTCCAAGCTGAAATGGGCAGACGGAAAAGTCGTTGGTGATATACTTACAAAGCATGGTGATGGCAACACTGTTTTACATAGCGTTTTTCTTCTAGAGGGTAATAAATATATTGTGCATGCTTCACATAATGAAGTTCTCTACAAAAGTATTCCTATATTACAAAAGATACTTTAAATTATAACTACAAAAAAGGTGTGGCATTAAGCCACACCTTTTCATATTAAACAAAATTCCTCGCATCATTATTTCTTCCAAACTTATAAATCGCAATTAAGAAGAATGCTATCGCAAAGGCGAATAAGATTAAAATATTTAAATACAACTCTGAAAACGGAATGCCTTGCTGCAATTTCGAAATCGTGTCCATTAGCCAGCGTTGCGGTAAAAAATCAGCTATTTTTTGTACTGTTTTCGGCATGATATCATATGGGAAATAACATCCCGCTAGTAAACATGTCGGTACAATAACAACATTTTGCAACGCATTTGAAGCAGTTGAACTTTTTGAAAAAGACACAATGACTAATGATAAACCAATTGCGATTAAAGCAAATATCATGAGTACACCAATCATAACTGTGAAAGGCATATTTATATTCGTATGAAAAACGTTCGTCATAAATAATACTGCAATTACAATTTGCACTGTTAATATAATCATATTCACCGCGACATTAGATAATATAAATTTCTTTCCATCTATCGGTGTCGATAATAATCTAAAATACGTTCTGTTCTCTTTTTCTTTCAAAATAAATCCTGATAAGTTCACCGCTGAAAATAGCATAAACATGATAAGATAACCAACCGTTTGATTTGTCATATCCTTATTTTTCGAAGTATCTTCAAGTGTCTCAGACTTTACTTTAAATGAACTTTTTTGATACCCTGCATACATATTATCAAACGTACTTTGATCCGTACCTGCCACTTTACTAATCGCAGCGATATTATCAACATAGTTATATAAATATGATTTTATAAACCCCGTTACTTGATCGCCTTTAATCGATGAAATTTCAATATGACTCGGTTTCCCTGCTCGAACACTTTCGGAAAAACCAGACTGTAATGTAATAACACCATCAAGTTTTTTTGAAGTGAGTTTATCTTCCACTTCAGATTCCTTAATTTTACTAACATTTACATGATTGAGCCCTTCTAAAAATTTCACTGTATCATTTGCGATAGGCTGATTTTCTTTATTTATAACCCCGATATTTAACGTTCCTTGCCCTACATTTCCATATATCGAAAAGGAGATAAGCGTTCCTATTATCGGCAAGCTAATAATAATGAGTAAACTTTTTTTATTTTTCAGAAGTACAGATAACGTTTTTTGTATGAGCCATAAAATATCTTTCATACTATAGCCCCTCCCGTCTACGTAATGCAATAATCGCAATTAATAAAAAGATTGCTGAAATTCCGAGGTTTAAAGATATTACCGGTAGCGCCGCCCCTATGTCATTTGCATAAATAATTTTCATAATGGCTGTGTTGGCCCACGTTAATGGCGATAAATTCGTAACGACATTTTCTTCCACTACGAAATAAGCACCGCCAAAAATAGAAGCTAATTGCACAACAACCATAATAATTGCTCTAGATGCCTCACCCGTTTTTGTAATATATCCGATTCCTAAACCGAAGCTAATTGCTAGAAAGACTTCTGTTAGTAAAATAAGAAATATGATTCCAAGATGATCGCCCCAATTTGCTTGAAAAACAAATTTACTAAATAAAACGACGAGTAATAGACAAAGTGCATTTGCTACAAGACTACCGAGCACTTTCCCAACGAAAATTTCAGCTTTACTTATAGGTGCTGCAATTAATCGATCTCCTGTTTTACGTATGCGTTCTCCTCGAATTAAAAAGCTCGCCCCCATTGCAGCATACAGTGCAATCATTGTCGTCATTACAACCGCAAAGTAATCCATAGAACCAGGTTTTTTAGCAGCTTGTAAAGATGTTTCTTTAATATAATCATTATGATTTCCGTTTGAAATAACTGCGCTAACCTTACTTGGATCTACTTTTGCAACTTCAGCCGCTACATTGTACTTATCAACAAATGTCGTAAGCATTCCTTCAACAATACTTCCCTCAATACTACTTCTATTGCTTCCGTAAAATTTCGTACCATCTTTATTCAACTCTACATATGCAGCATATTTATTTTGCTTCACTTCTTCTTTCCCATCTATACCTTCAGAAGCTTTTTTGAAATGGACACCCGATTTATCGACCTCTTTCGTAAATGCTTCAAATGCTTGAGAAAACGTGCTACTCGCTTCATCTTTATAAAGCACTTGTATATCTTTAATCGGATGACTATCGCTATCAAATGCGTTACTTAACGCTGTTCCTAATACAAGCATAAGCACAATCGGAAATGCTAACATAAAAACTAAAGTTCTTACGTCCCTGAAATCTCTTTTAATGTGCATAACTGCAATATTGAAGATGTTCAATCGATGAACCTCCCTTTTCTATTCTTACAATCACTTTATTTATCTCGTAAGTTTCTTCCTGTCAATGTCAGGAATACTGTTTCTAAATTCGGAGCCTGCTCCTCTAACGAGCGGATTTCAACGTCATGATTAATAAAGTGTTGAATAATTTTATTTAAATTATTCAATCCTGCATCCGAGTTTACCTTGATTACGTTCTCTTCAATTTGAACAGCTTTCACACCGTTTATCTCTTTTAACTTTTCTACATCTAAATTTTCTACTGACTTCACTTCAATCCAAATGTCTTTCGTATCGGTAATAATCGCTTTTAACTGTTCTTTCGTTCCTTCTGCAATCACTTTACCGTGATCCACAATTGCTATTTTCGTACAAATCTCTTCTACTTCTTCCATGTAGTGGCTCGTATAAATAATTGTGCTTCCCATTTCATTTAATTTTCGAACAGACTGAAGGATATAGTTTCTTGACTGCGGATCAATTCCAACTGTCGGTTCATCCATAATAATTAACTTCGGTCTATGTGCGATTGCACAAGCGATATTCAGTCTTCGTTTCATCCCGCCAGAAAAGTTTTTGGGGTAACTTTTATGTTTATCACTAAGCCCCACAAATTGAAGTGCTTCCTCTACTCTCGCTTTTAGCTCAGCTCCTCTTAGTCCATACAATCCAGCAAAGAATTTCACATTTTCATAGGCAGTTAACTCTTCATAAATCGCAATATCTTGTGGAACGATACCGATGTTCATTTTGGCAAATCGATTATGTTTCTTTATATTTTTTCCTAGTATGCTGATTTCACCTTCATTACTTCTTAACAGCCCAGCAATCATATTTATCGTTGTACTCTTACCAGCACCATTCGATCCTAAAAATCCAAATATTTCTCCTTCTTTAATAGATAAAGACATATTATCTACCGCGATGAAATCACCAAATTTTTTCGTTAAATTTTTAATTTCCAATGTATTCATCATTTCACCCCTATTTCGGTTTCTCTGCTGTTATTATAAACAAAAAGAATGAACCTGCTCAGTGCAGAAGTTCATTCTTTTCACATGAGATTATTCACTTTTTTCATATGAGATGATTCATCCTCGTCCCATTCCCTTATATCGGCAACAACATCGTTACTGAAAAACCACTTGTCCCATCAGCAATAATTTTCCCGTTTACAGACGCTGTTCGCTCCTCCATCCCCATAATACCGAGACCTTTTTTAACGAGAGCTGCACCTTTTCCGTTATCCTTTACCTGAACCTTGATCATCTTGTTCAGCACACTAATATCTATTGAGATGACTGTCGCATCAGCGTATTTCATCGCATTTGTTAACGCCTCCGTAACATTTTCACCGATAATTTTCCACTGAATTGGAGAAATCATATCTAAATTCCCTTTATATACGAAAGGAATGTTTATATCATGCTTACCGGCAAATTCCTCTATGAATAATTTCATACGATGAATGCCAATTTGCTCTGTTGGTGGCTTCATATTTTTTAATGTAATCCGAATGCTTTCAATGCCGTCTTTCGAAATATGAATTGCATTTTGTAATAACTCAGCAGATTTCACTTTATCTATTTCCATTAATCGCTTCGCTGCTTCCATTTGAATAAGTGCACCCGTCATCGAGTGACCAATTTTATCATGAATCTCTTGAGATAATCGATTTCTCTCCTCTAACTTAAATGTGTATTCTGATTGCCTTATGTAATCTTTATTTTCATTTAAACTTTTCGTAAGTCTTTGTATGTCTTTTCTCATTTTATCATTTTGCATTTCGAGTTTTAATAATCGCGCTATATAGTGGTGAGCTATCATTAAGGAAAAAAAACAAAATGTACTAATAAGTCCATACGTCATTTGAATACCTTCACCTATAAAAATAATAGGAAGGGTCATAATGAAAAAGATTAACCATTTCTTTTCTATATAATAATTTACAATTTCATATAAGTTCAAAGGTAAAAACAAAATAAAAAACGGATGAACCTTCCATGTAAATAACATGACTACGCCAATTGACACACAGATTAAAGCCTTATTGTACGTATCTTTTTTTAATATAGAAATCATTACATTTATAGAAAGATATGTAAGCAAAGTAAGTATAATCCACGGTAAGTTCGTAACATTTAAATGAATATAGCTGAACACTATATATAAAAAGACAATAAGTTTACTTACAGTTAACCAAAATTCCATATCATTAATCTACTTTCCCTGTTAAGTAATAAATCGCAATTTGTGTGCGATGTTCAAGTCCAGTTTTCCCTAAAATAGATGTAATATAATTTGCAATCGTTCCTTCTGATATGAAAAGTTGCTTCGAAATTTCTTTATTAGAAAATCCTTTTGCAATTAATGCGATAATACTAAGCTCTCTTTCTGTGAAAAGGCTCTTATCTATTTTAGACTCTGTTTCTTTATTTTCTAGTAAATTACTCTTAATTTTATCAAGCACCACATCTTGCATAACAGTTTGGCCGTTATATACTCCTTTTATTGCATCACGAATACGCTCCGGATCGTTATTCTTTAATAAATAACCTTTCGCTCCGTTTTTCACTGCGTCCAAAATATATTCATCATCATCAAACGTCGTTAAAATAAGAGGTTTCGTTTTTGTCTCTTCACAAATTAACTTCGTCGCCTCTACCCCATTCATGTTTGGCATACGAACATCTAAAAGCACAATATCAACTTCATGCTTTTTACAATACGCTACAGCCTCTTTTCCATCATTTACAGTTTCTAATACCTCGAACTCTTCGTATGTATTTAAAATAATCTTCATACCTTCTCTTATAAATGAATTATCATCCGCTATTAATATTTTAATTTTCATGTTTGCTAGTATGGACCTCCCCCTACTAACATTCACATCCTTTCTCCTCGTATCATTACCTACTTGCTCATTATATACTTCTGCTTACCATTTTTTCACACCTTTTTCATATAGCCCCTTCTCTAAAAATATATTATTCTTTTTTTACAACATGTGTAGGGTGACTTATCATTTCTGACGTCTATATAATAGAATGCGTCAAAAAGGAGGGAGAGAACGATTGAGGAAAGACAATTAATTGAAAAAGCACAACAAGGAAGTGAGCATGCTTTTCGTATCCTTGTACAAACGTATCGTCATTATATTTTCCAAGTTATATTTTCTATTTTAAGACATGAAGAAGATGCCAAAGATGTGACACAAGAAGTATTCGTAAAAATTCACGCCTCTCTCCCTAATTATCAATTTCGCGGTTTAAAAACGTGGATGGCACGTATTGCCACCAATCACGCTATTGATTATAAGAGGAAAAAAGCTAGAGAAAACGAAGAACTCTCCTTATGTAAAGAAACTGAAGAAAATATAAAATCCTCTCATAATATTGAGGCTTTATTATTGACGAAAGAGCAAAAATTACTGATTGCTCAAAAACTGAGAGAACTACCCGAAAATTACCGTGATGTTGTTCTCGCACATTATTTAGAAGAAAAAAGCTATCAAGAAATTGCTTTACAAGAAAACCTCGAAGTAAAGAACGTCGAAATGAAACTGTATAGGGCAAGAAAATGGATTAAAAAACATTGGAAGGAGGAAGAGTTTCTATGACGCATTATGCAAAAGAAGATTGGAGCAATTATACGCTAGATCTTATAGCAAGCAATGAACGTGAATCTATGGAAGAACACCTTTATGAATGTGATCATTGTTTAGCACTTTATATGGAAAGTATTGATGAACAACATGAAAACCTTCCAATGATAAATGATGATTCATTTACAAACGAAGTTATGGCGCAAATTAATTTTGAAACGTTACAGCCTAATGAAAATATGAAATCAAACCAGCTAAAGCGCACGATCATTCATTACATAATTGCGACTGCGGCTACAATCATTTTTATGGTAAGTGGTTTATTCCATTATATTTTCACAGCGACATCTAATTTCGAGAAATCTTCTAAAGAAAATGGAACTTCTATCTCACAACAAATTGTAAACAAAACAGTGCACACATCCAAAAAGGACGGAGGTTTAAAGCATGAATAAAAATCCCTTTTTAGCACTTGTATTAGGGCTAATTCCTGGGCTTGGACATTTATATTTAAAGAAGATTGGACGTTTTATTTTATATAGCGGAGGATCTTTATTACTATTTATTGCTACAGCAGGTATTACAGTTCTCTACGGAGATCATAAAATTATTTTTCTTCTCCTATTTTTATTTACAGCTTTATGGACAATCAATTTAATTGACTTAGTCATTACTCTTATAAATCAATCACAAAAACAAGATGCAGAACAAAATCTAGAAACTACTAAAGAAAGTGAAAGATTTTATATCATTCTCCTATCAATCATCCCTGGACTTGGACATTTTCAGTTAGGACTTATGCAGCGTGGTCTTACATTTTTAGTTGCATGCACAGGCCTAGGTAGCATGATTGTATTTGTTACATTACTAACTCATCAAGAAGGTTTCCTTATTTTCCTTATTACGCTACCTGTTTTATGGATTTATAACTTCTTTGACGTTGTTCAGCAACTACAGAAAAAAGAACGCGGTGAGCAACTAGATGATCGTACTATTTTCGAAGATTTTGAAGAACATCGAGAACTAGGCAAGAAAAGTAAAACATTCGCTTCTATTTTAGCAATGTTCCCTGGAGCAGGACATATGTATTTAGGCTTACAACGCCGCGGTCTTCAGCTTATGGCAGCCTTTTTACTTTCTATATATTTACTCGATTTATTAAGACTTTCTGCCTTCTTATTTTTAGTACCGATCATTTGGTTTTATAGCTTTTTTGACACATTACAGCAAACAGCAAAATACGGAAAAGAAGGCATACATGACGAACCTATCATCGATTATTTTATAAATCATCAAAGATGGATTGGCATTGGTTTAATTGTATTAGGTGGTTATTATTTATTAGATCAAACACTCCTTCCTATTTTGGACGATTATTTTGCAACTATATTTAATATTCATCTTAGCGAACTGTATTATCGCTATTTTCAAACATCTATCGTTGCGCTCCTCTTAATTGGTGGCGGCTTTAAATTGTTACTTGGAAATAAAGAAAACAAAGGTGGGACAAAAGAATGAGGACATGGCGTGTTGGAACCATCTCGATGGGGATTTCCATTATTTTATTAGGTTTATTTTTACTATTTTCAGTCGTAAAAGGCGTCCAAGCATTAGATATACTAACAGCATGGTGGCCTGTTTTACTTATCATACTTGGCACTGAAATTTTACTTTACCTTCTATTTTCTAAGAAGGAGCAATCCTTTGTTAAATATGATATTTTTAGTATTTTCTTTATCGGTGTTTTAGGAAGCGTAGGAATTGCTTTTTATTGTTTACTATCCACTGGATTACTAGACGAAATACGTCATTCTATTAATACAACGAGACAAACTGGTACTATTCCTACCGAGCAACTTAGTATGCCTGAATCTATTACAAAAATTGTAGTAGATGCGGGTAACCATCCTCTAACGATAGAAGGTAGCAACACGAATCAAGTTCATCTTCTTGGAACATATGAAATGACGACGAAAGCAAATGAAAAACTCAATTTAAAACAAGAGGATTTTCTTTCAGTTCAAACGGCTGGAGAAACGATGTACGTAACATTAAAATCATTACCAGTTCAGCATACGTTATTTAACTCCGCAACACAGGTGAAACCAACGCTTGTACTCCCGCAAAATAAAAATGTGGAAATTCGCGCTTCAAATAACGAACTATCTCTTTATCCAGGTCAATTACAAAATAATTGGTTTGTACAAGAAAGTTCCAATGTATCTGTTCATTTAGCAAAAGAAAGTGATGTATCTTTAACAGCCGTAACAAATCAAAAAGAAACTCACGGAAATACACCTTGGGAACAAGTAGAAAACTTAACGAAAAAAGAAGATAATTCTTCGGAAGAAAATCCAGAATTAAACGAACGAGAACATTGGTATAAAAACACGGTTAAAACAGGAAATGGGACATATAAAGTAAATATTGAGAAGGCTTATAGTTTAAATATGAGCGTTATCGAAAAGTAAAAAACCTTCCACATTTGTGGAAGGTTTTTCTCATATAATCGCTTTTATTCCTTCTAAAACTAATCCAATCATAAAACCACAAACAGCCCCGTTCACACGGATCCACTGCAAATCTTTCCCCACATTATTTTCAATCATTTCGATTAATGTTTTATCATCTAGCTTATCAAGATTTTCTTGTACGAGCTTTCCAATTTTCGAATGATTTTTTTCAACAAGCGTGACAACTTGCTTTTGTAACCACTCTTCTATCTTTTGAACAGTCAGTGCGTCTTCTTGTAATTTATTCATTTGTGTTTTTAAAAATGGAACAAGGTATTTATCAGCAAATTCTTCATTTTTCACAAAGGTAACTGCTCTTTGTTGTACTTGCTCTAGCATCTCTTTTATTTTGTCAGTAGCATTCCAATTGGCAATCCATTTTTCTTTCCAATTCTCTAATTCCTGTAATAAAGCTTCGTTTTCTTTCACATTTATAAGCTCTTGACGAATCTTCATTACTATAAGTTGTCTTGTACTATTATCAGCATCTTGCAAGCTGTTAATATTGCTAATAATAAACTTTTGCAAAATGCCTCCAATTTTATCTTCATCTACAATATTCATAAACGATTTCAAAGTAAACTGTAAAAATCCATCTACTTTTATGTTTTCCATCGCCTTCATCCCTAAGCTTCCGAGCTGATAACGAGCTTCATCTTGAGCCGTCCAATCTTTCACTTTTACTAATATGTAATCAAGTGTTTTTTCATCATATTCTTGCACTACTAATTGATCAACAAGCATTTTTAATATGTTACTTGTGTCAATTGTATGCAAATATGTTTTTAATTCTTTTTCAATAATAACCGCTAATTTTTCCGTATCTATTTGAAGAATCGCTTTCTCAGCAATTGTTACAATCCCTTTTTTCACAGCATCAGACTGCAACTCTTTTTCAGCAATTTGCAGTACCATTTGTGCTAGCTGCATTTCTTTTACTTTACTTGTAATACTTTCTTTCGTCAGCCATTCATTTTCTAACGTAGAAACGAGCCCCTTTGTTACCCGCTTCCGATTTTTAGGTAATAATGCTGTATGTGGAATCGGAATTCCCAACGGATGACGGAATAAAGCTGTAACCGCAAACCAATCCGCAAGCCCGCCGACTAATCCCGCTTCAAATCCCCCTTGTATAATTTCCCCTGCTACCGTCCCTTGAAAAGGGATAGAAGCCGCAAAGCCTACCCCCATAACTCCAAGCGAAATACCCGCTATATATTTTGTCTGTAATGACATCGTATACACACATCCTCTTATTATATAAAATAAAGCTTTTCTTATTATATTTAATCAATATTAGCAATCCTTTATATCTATACTATAAAGAACTAGGGTGAAAATAACAAAGTTTTTATAATGATTCCTATAAGTATCAAAAAAATAAATGGGCTAAATTTAGAAATGTTTTATTATCTCTATTACTATTTAATTAAAATATTGGTTTTGAAGAAGAAATTATATTTGGAGGATACCTTTTGTCAAGGTTAGTTATCTTATTAGGAAGGTTTTAAGGAACATTTCTTACTTATACATTTTTTGTAATTACTCATTCATTTATGCCGAGTATTTAAAGTGATACTTCTAAAGAGCTAGGAGACTGGATAGGAGCTGCTCTTGTTGAACATTTGCTATACACTTTTATTTTTACACTCGTCATAATAATTTACTCCTCCCTATTTTTTAAACATTCCATATAAATAAAAGAAAAATGAGGCTGCAAATAGCCTCATTTTTCTTTTAACGTCAATTTCACACCTTTTTTATAATACTCACTCATTACATCTTCTGGTACCATACTCCCACCAGTTCCCCATACAATATGTGTACCTTTCTTTACCTTTTCCGTTAACTGATGTTTTTGTAAATACTCATTTTCAGCTTTACATACATTTAACGGACCTATCATACCTGCTAACGCAGAAGGCTCTAAGTAAATGTTTTCAGTATCAGCCAGTTCTTTTAACAATCTATACAACTCTTCATCGCTTACTGTATAATTCCCGCTCAAAAACGGTTCCATCGTTTTACCGACAAATCCTGATGGTCTTCCTACCGCAAGTCCATCAGCTTCTGTTACATTATCAATGCCGATTTCTTGAACAGAAATTTTATCGTGAAGTCCCGTCATTAAACCTAGTAGCATACATGGAGAGTGCGTAGGCTCAGCAAAGAAACAATGAACATTGTCTTTATACAATAACTTTAAACCGAATGCTACTCCACCTGGGCCCCCACCGACTCCGCACGGAAGATAAACGAATAAAGGATGTTCTTCATCTACTACAATCTCTAACTCTTCTAATTGTTTTTGCAAACGAGACGCTGCTACTGCGTATCCTAAAAATAAGTCATGTGAATTTTCATCATCAACAAAATAACAACTAGGATCAGCATCTGCTTGTTGACGTCCTTCTTCTACCGCTTTACTATAATCAGCTTCATATTCAATAACGTTTACATTTTTGCTTCTTAATAAATCTTTTTTCCATTCTTTTGCGTCTGCTGACATATGAACTGTCACATTGAAACCTAATTTCGCACTCATAATACCGATGCTAAGCCCTAAATTTCCTGTCGAACCTACCGCAATAGAATATTTCGCAAAAAACTCTCTAAATCTATCACTATCTAAAATTGAATAATTATCTTGCTCAGTTAACATTCCATGCTGCAAAGCTAATTGCTCAGCATGTTTCAGCACTTCATAAATGCCACCTCTTGCCTTTATTGATCCTGATATTGGAAGATGACCATCACACTTTAATAATAATTCTCCTAAAATAGATTGCCCGTAATTTTTCTCTAAAGATTGTTTCATAGAAGGTATTTTCACTAAAGGAGATTCTATAATTCCGCTCGTTTCTTGCGTTTCAGGAAAAACCTTTGCAATATATGGTGCGAAGCGTTTTAACCTCTCTTCTGCATCTTTTACATTTTCTTCATTAAGCGGTGAACCTTTTATCGCCGTTTCATACTTTTCCGTATTCGGGTTCACCCAAAATACTTCTTCCGTTGCAATAAGGTTGTTTAATAGTGGGTATCGTTCTTTTAATGCCTCTATCTCCTTCATTCCTCTTCCTCCTCATATCCTTGTAGCTAGCCATACAATAAATTATAATTAAATTAATTTTAATATAGTTTAACACAAAATTCAGTTTTAGTTAATTTTAATTTAATTTATTTAAATATAATTTAATAACCATTAAGGAGAATTTATTATGGAAAATATAGATATTGGTAAAAAAATTGAAAGACAAAGAAAAGAAAAAGGGTTAACTAGTAAAGAACTAGCAAAGTTGGCTGAAATTACACCATCTATGCTTAGTCAAATTGAACGTGGTTCTGCTAATCCTTCCATTCAAACATTAAAGGTACTCGCAAAAGCTCTTGATGTTCCAACATTTAGTTTTTTACTTGAAGAAACAAATACAGACGATTTAATCGTTCGTTCTAATAAACGAAAAAAAATGATTATTGATAATTTATCATATGAATTGTTATCGCCTGATTTCACAGGAAATTTAGCAACAGCAATTATGACTGTTCCTCCAAATACTTCTTCATCAGAAAATCCTTTAGAACATAAAGGAGAAGAATTAGCATTTGTATTAGACGGGAAAATTACATTGTATTTAAATGACGAGGAATACATATTAGAAACTGGTGATAGTGTAAAAATACCGGCTTATCTAAAGCATAAATGGGTGAATCAATTCGAGAAAAATGCAATTGTTTTATTTTCTGTTACTCCGCCGATTTTTTAGTTCATATTATGAAAATGAAAACTGGGTAATCCTAAAAAACACGGATTACCCTTCTTTATTACATGATACAGTTAAATTATCGTTAAAAATTCAGCAATTGGGCCAAGTACGAGCACTGGTAAAAATGTTAATGCACCTACTATACATATTGTCCCTAACAAAATCCCGCCAAATAAACGAGTATCAGTTTGAAAGGTTCCTATCGTTTCAGGGATAATCTTCTTCTTTTTAAGCCCTACTGCAACAGCAAGCATTGTAATGATTCCAAAATACCTACCAATATACATTACAATACCAGTTGAAAGATTCCAAAACGGTGTATTATCTTTTAACCCTTCAAATCCAGATCCATTATTAACAGCTGACGACGTATATTCATATATTACTTGAGTTAAACCGTGAAAACCAGGATTGGAAATGGCATCCGTTCCATGATAAGTCGAAAAAGCAATTGCCGCCGCTCCAAGAATAAGTAATGGCTGAGATACAATCGTAATCGCGATTAACTTCATTTCTTTTCCTTCCAATTTCTTATTCAAAAATTCCGGTGTACGGCCGATCATCAATCCTGCTAAAAACACAGCAATCATCGCATACATGATTATATTCATAAACCCAACTCCAATACCACCAAACACTGCTCCTAAAAGCATATTTACAAGCGGGACCATCCCTCCAATTGGCGTTAACGTGTCATGAGTCGTATTGACCCCACCAGTACCAGAGGCACTTGTAACATTCGCGTAAAGAGCTGAAGAAATAACACCGAGACGCGTTTCTTTCCCTTCCATATTTCCTTGTGAACTTTCTAATCCTAATTGATTTAACAGCGGATTCCCCTTTAATTCAGTCGTAGCAAGAACCGAGAAACCAATTATAAAAAGAATAAGCATTGATATAAAAAGCATTCTTCCTTGCTTTCGATTACCGACCATTCTCCCATATACAAATGGAAACGCCATTGGCATTAGCATTTGTAATACCATCTGCAACACATTACTGACCATATTAGGATTTTCGAAAGGGTGTGCAGAAACCGTTCCAAAAAATCCGCCACCGTTGTCACCTAGTTCTTTAATAGATAATAAAGAAGCTACCGGCCCGCGTGGAAGCTCTTGTATTGTTCCTGCTACCGTTTTCACAGTTACTGTTGGATCAAGGGTTTGCGGTACTCCTAATAATACAAATAACAATGATGTTATAAACGCAATCGGCAGAAGTACACGTATAATAGATTGAACAAAATCAACAAAAAAGTTCCCAATTCTTTTCCCAGCCAATAGACGAATAAATGTAATACCTACCGCCATTGAAGTTGCTGGAGCCGCGAACATCATAAACGTTACGCCTATCATTTGAGAAAAATGCGATAAACTACTTTCACCACCATAATGTTGTAAATTTGCATTCGTCATAAACGTAATCGCTGTATGAAAAGCTAAAGTAGGTTCTAATCCTTCAAAATGATTAGGGTTTAACGGCAATATTCCTTGTAACCTAAAAATAGCATATACGACTACAATAAAAGAAAAATTCGTCATTAATAAGCAAAAGATATATCTTTTACCACTTTGACTATGACCTTTAACTCCAGTCACTTTAAATAATACTGTTTCTATCGGTCCAAATACTTTTTGAAATGAATGATGCTTTTGAAAAGCGTTATATAAATAATCTCCCATAGGTTTTGCGATTAACACGAATAGACCAATTGTAATTAGACTTGTAAACCAGCTCATTCTTTTCTCCCTCTCTTTAAGAATACATATTTTCATTTTTTGCTACTAAGAGAATAAAAAAAGAAAACACTAGGTTACACCTAGTGTTTTCTATACACAAGTCCCCCCTCTCAAAACGCTGACGAGGTTAGCTGTCGGATTCGGACCTTGAGAGTAGCCCTACCTATAAAAAGGATTCACCCCTAGTGCCATATGCACAAATTTGGTTCCCCCGCTCCATAATGGATTAAGCGATACATATTCGGCTGCCAAATACAAATTGAGCTATTCTGTCTGTAAATATACTCCTCTGAATTGTACTTGTAAAGAGAGAAATATAATTCTCTTTTTACAACAAACTATTACAAAATAACTATTAAAAATAGCCATGCACGGATGCTCTCCGTACATGGCTATTTTTATTTTTTTGGCACTAACAAAATACCTAAACTAATAACACAAAAACTCATTATTTGCTGTATAGACAGACCCAATAGAATCGAGTTTTGTTCACTAATTAGCGAAAGGAGTATATGAGCTATTCCTTCACAGATTAGAAAGAAGCTTATATTCTTTCTATTTCCTAATCTTTCATTCTTTAACCATAACGAGCCTATTATACAAAGTGCGAGTACAATTTCATACACGAAAATAGGATGATATAAAAATTTAGATTCATATATTTTCACACCCCAAGGCACTGTAGTTTGTACACCTAATTTTTGATGAAATAGAAAATAAAAAATAATACTCATGCATAGTCCAAAAGGCAATGCATCAAGTAAAATACGAAGCGAAAATTGCTTCTTTTTACTTTTCCAAACAATGTATATACTTGCAATTATGCACCCCACTATAATGTGCTGAATACTTCCTACAGCTAATAACGCTTGCAATGGCGATCCTATTGCCCATACTGGATTTAAAATTGCCGGTGCAAATTTCCATACAAATACGATGATAAGAAAAGCATTTGTTACAACATCCATCATTTTTTCATATGATACATTTTGGTGCCTCATCTTTCGTTTCATCAGTATAAATCCAAATAGACTTCCTATTATAAGCGATACTGGTTGTAACCTCACTATCCACTCCATCACTATAAAATCCCCTCTTAATTCTCAATTAATTTCTTAAACTTCTCTTCTAATTGTTCTGGAGGTAATACCCCTCGTGCTTGATCTACTATAATTCCATCTTTATTAACAAAAAATGTCGTTGGTAACGAGAATACTTTATAATCGATTCCAGCTACTCCATCCATATCTAATAGAACAGGAAATTTAAATCCGTGACGATCTGCAAATGCGCTCGCTTCTTGTACTGGATCCCCGATAGTTGCATTTACCGCAAAGATTTCAACATCCTTTTTATATTTATCATACAAACGAACTAAGTCAGGAGCCTCCATTTCACATGGGCCACACCATGATGCCCAAAAATTAATAATATATGGTTTTCCCTTTGCATCATTTAACGAATAAAGCTTCCCATCTAATCCTTTTAATGTTATGTTCGGCGCTTTAAATCCCACTTGTGGTAATACTTCTTTCTCTTGTAACTCCGCTTGTTTCGCTTTTCTTTCTTTTTCTTCTTTCTTAGTATTATAAAAGTTAACTCCTGCCCAAATTAATGCCCCGGCTAATATAATAACAATTAGTTTCTTCACTTTTCTGCCTCCTCATTTCTAAATTCCTGTAATATATGATAAATAAGATGGATATAGTGGTAAAGAACATGGTGATATAAATGAAAGTACCCCTGGCCCTACTACTAGCCAAATTGTTAGATCCGCTACATTCATTTTATTCCTCCGCATTGCACTACGAGTTGTAGTGCTAATAAGTAAAAAAAGAGGCTATATGCACTCTCCGACAATAAGTACAATCGACATACAAAATAGCCCTAACGTAACATATACTGAATTTGTATGTAATGGTATATTGAGCTTAACAACTTTTTCATTCAACACTTGCTCGATCCGTAAATTAATTGCGGTTTTCGCAAATGAAGCTGTAATACATTTATTTTCCATCGTCTTTATTTTAATTAATTTTAATAACGCACTACCTAGCTCGAATGAAGATTTCATTTTTTGCATCGCATATTTATCAGCTGATAGCTCTTGATACACATGATAACGCTGTAGCATCCCTTTTAATATAGGAATATACATCATTCCTTCCGCTAACAGTGTAAAGAAAAATAATTTTAATGGATCTCGATTTTTTTGATGATACTCCTCATGTAAAACAATCGCATCAATTTCTTCCTCTGAAAACGACTGAAACATCCCTTCTGAAATTACAATTTTCGGTCGAAATAACCCAATTGTAAATGCTGTAATCTGTAACGTCGATAATACGTATACTCGCTTTCCTTTTCTTGTAATAGACACGAGATTTTTCTTCAATCTTTTACTATAAAAAAACTGCTTCCAAATTCTTTTACTTATAATGAATATAGTAAATAACAGTAATCCAGCCATCATAATGCGGAGTATTGATAGTTCCCTCATATGCTTTTGCAATTCAAATAAACAAAACTGTGAAAGAAAAAATGCTTTATTTTGAAAAAGAAATGGGTATGTGACGTAGTATACTAACATACTAAAAAAAAGAACACTAATACTCACTGCTAACAAAACGATTTTACGCATTTGCCACTTCATGTTATCGGTCCTCTTTTTTTAGCTGATTTAATTTCTCTTCTAACCTTTTTATTAAAGACGGATCAGCTTGCTCTAACTCATCTATCATATGGTTCACAACAAGATCTCCAAATTCACCCATTAATTCCTGTGTCATTTTCTTCGTTTGATTAGATAAAAATTCTTTTTTCGTTTGTGCCGCACGATATATGCCACTTCTTTTCACAATATGTTTTTCTAAATGTGCTTTCTCTACTAATCTGTTCATAACTGTCATTACAGTATTAAAATTCACCGGGGATTCTTCACTTAATTTTTGCTGTACTTCTTTAATAGTAATACCTTGAGTAGACCAAACAATTTCCATAATTTTCGCTTCAAGCGGTCCGAAAAAGTGATTTAATCCTTGCTCATTTAACTTGTAGTTTTGAGTAAACATATTATAACTCCTTTCACACTACAGATTGTAGTACGAAATAAATAAAAGGTCAAACATGAATGATGTAAAACGATACTTTTAATTAGCTTTTTACCAATTTCCACTAATTATTAGCCTGTACCGTGTTAGGTTCATTGTAAACCTTAATCTTCTGCCAACATAGTTGTTATTGTAAACCTAACTTCTCACCAAATGTCTCAAAGAGATAATATTCTAATATTTGCACACTAAATTTTTCATTACGCCCTAGTGCAAATAATTCCCGATCCTTTGCTACGATAGTATCCAATGGAATAACGACATTATCCACTATTTTTGTAATTTCAATTACATTACTTTCTACGTTTACTTCTGTTTTAAATTCAATATTTTCTAATACTATATGTGAACGTCTTCCTGATGCCAAAAAAGTAAAATTAGGATTTTTAACAAAGCCAATTTCACTCTCTAAAGGATATAAATACTGAAAAATTATATCTCTATGTCCATCCTTTATTATTTTTTCATCCTTCTCATCATCTAAATATTCTCTCAGTTTTGTTGTAAATTCAAATCGAAAATCCACTCTTTCACGCTCCCTCTTTTCATTTCATACCAAATAAATATATCGATATAACTTTACCCTATTATAAAATAAGTTCCTATAAAAAGTAAAAGCCACTTTTGTAAATTCTCTGGTATTTCCCGCACCTTTTAACTATAAAAACTCCTTCAATATTAATTAATACGTCGTTATATTCATTTAACCATATTACTTCCATACTTTGAAACGATAGTATCCAGTATTATATATCAATAAACTGCTTCTAATCCCTTGCTATCTACTGCTACCGACAGCCCTTACTATTTCAATATATTTTAAACTGTATTTTTTATTATTCATTCCACTTGTTAATTCATTAAATCACAGAAGGAATGTAACTCCCCGCTATCGAATTTTTACATAACAAATATTATTAGGTGGTGCTTTCCTATGAAATTAGCTGTCATTGGTGGCGGTGATTTACAAGATTCAAATCACTTGCATATTAATGAACGACTTATAAAATTAACAAATAAACAATACCCAAAAGTATTATTCATTCCAACAGCTAGTCATGATGATGAAGACTATATAAAATTATTTTTAGAAACGTTTGAAAAGCAGTTACATTGTGAGGTTCAAATTTTACGTATTATAAACGAAACACCTACTAAATATGAAATAGATGAGATGATTCATTCTGCCGATTTAATTTATCTTGGCGGTGGGAATTACGTTCAAATGCTGGAACAATGGAAAGAACATAAACTAGATGAAAAGTTACTATTTGCTTTACAACATGGAACACTTATTGCAGGATGTAGTGCCGGTGCTATGTGCTGGTTCACATCTAGCATCCGTTCAGATTATGAAGGTTCTGGTTATATAGAAAGTAGTGGCTGGAGTATTGTTAACAAAAGATTTTGCCCCCATTACAATCAATTAAATAGAGTGAATGCCTTCCATACGTTTTTACAAACTCACCAAGGTCATATAGAGGGCATTGCATTAGAAGATAATTGCGCTTTATATATTACAGAAGATTCATTTGAAATTATCGGTGAACCAGAGAAAGCTTGGGAGTTTTATATGAATAATGGAAAACTCATTAGACAACATTTTGACATAACTTTGAAAAGTTATTTATAGACATTTACTAACAAAAAATGAGGCGGTGCCAAATGATATTTTGGCACCGCCTCTTCTTTTTATAGCCTTGTTACTATTGTCAGTATTTGTTGGTAAATCGATATCCTTTGTCTAATTGCCGATATATTGCAAGTTATGATAGATATATTCGAAAAATTATTGATATAATTCCATTTACTATTGCACGAAATCAAAAGGGCATCACCTCATTTTCATCTTCTAACTTACTAATCGTGTAATTCGTTTCTTCTGCCATGAAAGCTTATAATATGCATACTGTAATATTAAGCTGACGATGAATGCAGCTGGATACCCAATCCATATCCCTTCTATACCAAGGCTCGTATGGTAAGAAAGATAATACGCCACAGGTACTTCAACAAGCCAAATTGATACAACACCGATTACAGTTGGCCATAGTACTGTACCACTTGCTCGCATTGTCGCACTAATAATTTGTGCATGACCGAAAATTAAGTAACTCCATAATGTAATCATGATTAGGCTATGAGCAATTTCAATTGTATTTTGACTCGTTAAAAATAGTGCTAGAATATCTCTTGAGAACAAATAAATAAGAGATATTAATACACCGCCAATGATGTAATTCATAATAATTCCGGCCTTAACAACTTTCTGCAATCGACCAAATTGGTTCGCACCAATTGATTGTGCTGCAAAAATTGATACTGTAATACCGAGGCTAACCGCTGGCATTTGTACATAACTTGCAACTTGATTCACAACGCCATACGCGGCTGTTGCATCTGAACCATATCGATTTACAAATGCGATTACCGCGATTTCTGATAATGAAACTAATATCATATTAATACTCGCTGGAATACCGAGGCGTAACAATAACTTTAATAACTCCCAGTCCATACGAAGATATTTTCTTACTGTCCTATCTAATTGTAGTGGATGATTTTTCTTCTTTAAATACATTAGCATGACAATAAAAGTAATTACTGTAGATATAACCGAAGCATAGGCTGCTCCGTAAACATCTAATTTCGGAAGTCCTAACCAACCAAAAATAAGGATCGGTAATAATAACATATTTAGTGCTGTACTAACTATTAAAAAGTAAAATGGTGTTTTGGAATCTCCCGTCCCTCGCATAAAAGTTGTATACGCAAAATATAAAAATAAAACTGGCATAGATATAAATAAAATACGCGCATAATGTACACTTATATCAATAATGTTTTCTGGTGTTCCCATAATGCGCATAATATCCAGTGCAAACACACTTCCTATTATCGCCAATACAACTCCGATAATAAAAGTAAACGTAAGCGTCGTACCAACGATAGCTTTTAAACGTTCTTCATTTTTAGCACCAAACGCCTGACCGATTAAAATAGAACTACCAGAACCAATTCCAATTACAAATGAAACGAGTAGGAAAAATAACGGGAAGAATGCCGATATAGCTGCTAAATCATTTACACCAAGCCATCTTCCTACTACTACCATACCAAATAATTGTCCTACTGATTGTAATACATTACTTAATAGTAACGGAACTAAAAACATGGACATCGATTTCCATATCGGTTTATTTTCCTTTTCTGACTTCTGTGACTCTACACCTTCTTTATTGTTATCTGTAGGTGGTTTCAACTTTCATTTCTCCTTTTAATTCGAGACCACACGGCTATATCCGTGCTCCACATGGTTGAAATTGCACCAACCATTTCTCTTCTAATTTTTCAATTCTGTCTACTCATTAAAATACTAACTTCTAACACTTCAAATCGTACTCTTACTATTCACTTCATACACTCTCTTCAACTTTTATCTCTTTGTATAGTTGTTTTAATTATGTGCTTCTATTCATTTTCCTTCTCTATTTCTTATAATTTCACCCAATATTGGCTTCCATCAGCTGTTCTATCTATAAAACCATATTCAATTAAATATCTTCTTAAAGTCACAAAATCCGGATATACATTTTCTAAGACTGCATTTACTTCTTTTTCAGTATACTTTTTATTACTATCAAACTTTCTCACTAAATGACGCAATATAATTAATTTACGTTTTTGCTTTTTAGGAAATTTAGACAGCGGTCCATCTAATCCTTCTATAAAATGCGCTTTTAACACTTCATCGTTTTCTTCTTCTGTAATATTGTAGCGATCGTCTACCATCGTAGCTGTTCTGTGAATCGGAACAAATTTAGATTGAACTTTTGATTTTTCTTCTGATAATTCCATTAATGCTAAAAATACTTTTGCTTGCTTCATCTTCTCCCGTAATGTAAATCGATGATTACGGATTGTTGATGTGCTCCCACCATCCATCTCTTTTACAATTTCTTTATCATTAAGTCCCATATGGAAGAATTGAACCATTTTCTTTTGCAAATCGGTTAAACCTGTAAACTTCTTATCTAGATTTAATAAATAATCAAACATAGACGTATGCTCGTTTTGAATATGCAACTGTACAAACTTCTCTGCTTCATACAAAACTTGATTATCTTGATAAATAACCCCTTTTATAAATGTCTCTCCACAAGCTAAGCAAATATATTCTTCTGCTTCCGTATCAAACACATACCCTTTCTTCAATTCCCCTACCGACGCATCCCAAAACTTCTCTGAAATATCACCCATACTAAACATTCCTCCAAAAGGTTTATTTAAAAACAAACAAATTATAATATCGTTTATTATCACTTCATCATCTTAACACAATGAAAATAAACATTTCAACATTCCGTTTGCCTATTTTATAAACTTTTATAAAAATATCTATTCAAAGATACAAAAAGGACTTATCACACCGAAAAGAGAATGTATTTTACAAACTAATTATTATGGGATGTGAAACAAAACATGACTACTATTCAAGATCCTTCCAGCACTCAATTTTAACTACAAAAAAGGTGTTTCCATATGCGGAAACACCTTTTTACCTCTTATATATTTTATAAACAACCTCTACTAAAACTTTACTCGCTTGTACAAATACATGTTTTCCATTTCCATCCTCAACAAATCTATTTGAACAACCACTAATGATTATCGTACAACTAATTATGACTATTACTTTAACTCTTTTTCTGCAAGTCATTTTATGCAACTCCACTGTTGAAAAACTTCATTTAAATTTATCCCATCAAAAAAGTTTACACGAATAATGAAACGTAAAGATATGCAATGTTGCATATTTTTACGTTTCATTATCATATTGTGATTTAATTATTTTAATAACTGGTATACCGAGGTGATTTACTTGAAATTTAAAGCGAAAAAAACCCATTTCATATCATTTTAATTTCATTGTTTATAGTTGTTTTTTTTATTTCTCTTTTCTTTCAAAATGAGAATTCAATTCTTTTCACACTCATGATGCTCTTAAATATCGTAAATCTCTCTTCTTTCTATTTTTCTCATTACAAAATAACGCAATCTTCTCTTGTTATTAAACATGGGTTCATTCTCCGCACTGAAATTCCGTTTGAAGATATACGTCACATTAAATACTCTGGTAAAAAACTTTATTCCGAAAAATGGACAAGACAACAATTAGAAATTTATTATAATCTATTCGATTCAGTAACATCATTTGTACCGCAAGAAGAGGAACAATTCATTTCATACTTAAAAGAGAACTGCCCACATATGAAAGTAATCGATTGATCCCCCACTAATTCATACTATTTACATATTAATCGCTCAGGCTAACTAATTTCTAAGTTAGCCTATTTTTATTCCAAAAAGATATCTCTATCTTTCCATCACCAACAAACAATACGAACATACACTATTTCTAAAAAAGTGAACTCTTACTCTAAACGAATGAAAGGTGCTTATCATGTATGAGTTAAGTTATGAAGGGTTAACAGGTGAAATTATTACACGATATGATTATGAATATGAAGACGCTAGACAAGAATGGAATCGTGCTGTTCAAAAATTCCCTTTAGCTATTGTTTATTGCTATACAAAATGGGATGTTAGTAATGCAATTATTTGGGCAAGAAAAAATGAAATTGCTATTCGCATTCGGTCTGGCGGGCACCATTACGAAGGGTATTCTATCGGCAACAACATCCTTGTAATCGATATAAGTAGAATGAACTGCATCCAGTTTAATCAAGATAAAAATACAATAAAAATTCAAGGAGGTGCTCAAAATAAACAAGTCTATGACTTTATTTCTTCAAAAGGTTACCCATTTCCAGGAGGAACTTGTCCAACTGTTGGAGTAAGTGGATATACGTTAGGCGGTGGTTGGGGCTACTCTAGTAGGTATTTCGGCCTTGGTTGCGACAATTTAATTGAGCTAGAATTGATTGACTACAAAGGTAGCGTAATTACAGCTAATGAATCTGGCCATAAAGATTTATTTTGGGCTTGCCGCGGCGCTGGTGGCGGAAACTTTGGCATTGTCGTTTCGCTAACTTTTAAGCTCCCTCCAAAAGTTGATAAAGTTACTTTAGTTGAACTATATTGGCCAAATGCTTCAGTAAACATCCAAAAGGAATTTCTTCATGTATGGCAAAATTGGTTAGTAGATTTAAATAATAAGATGACTATTGGTGCAAGTATATATAATTCAGCTACAGAAGGACTAGCAATATATGGACGAGGTTTATTTTACGGGACACCAGAAGAAGCTAATATCATTTTACAAGATTTACTTCATATAGACGGTGTAACAACAAATTTACAATATATTAGCTTTCTCGAGGCAATGGAAATCGTACAGTCTTCATATCCACCCTCTGAACAATCTAAATCTACAGGACGATTCGTGCAGAAACAATATAATGAGGAAGAAATAGAACAAATCATTAGTCTTATTCAAAAAAGAGCGACCGGCAGTGTTTTTGCAGCGATAAGCCTCTATCCGCTAGGTGGGAAAGTAAAAGAAATAAATAAAGATGAAACTGCTTTTTATTACCGAGATGCCTATTATATTATCGGGCTTCAATCTATATGGGAAGATCCAATCTTAAAAAAAGATAATGTACAATGGTTAGAAAAACGATTTGAACATATAGAATCCATAACAGAAGGCTCATTTGTCAACTTTCCGTACAGTCGTTTACAAGATTACATGACTGCTTACTACGGAACACATGCAAACAAATTAAGAAAAATAAATAAAAAATATGACCCACTAAACGTATTTACCTTCCCGCAAGCAATTAAAAACTGAAATACAATAAAAAATGCCAAGATTCTAAACTAAGAACCTTGGCCTCTTCCATTATTCTTTCGGAGCAATCATTTTTTTCGGATCTACAATTTCATCAAATTGCTCTTCTGTTAGTAATCCCGATTGCAGTGCTGCTTCTTTTAAAGTTAATCCATCTTTATGAGCATGCTTTGCAATTTTCGCTGCATTTTCATATCCGATATGTGGGTTTAGCGCTGTTACAAGCATCAATGAACGATTTACATTTTCATTAATTACTTCTTCATCTGCTTCAATACCAACTGCACATTTGTCATTGAATGAAACAATCGCATCAGCTAATAAATGAGCAGATTGCAAGAAGTTATAAGCAATTACTGGTTTAAATACATTTAACTCAAAGTTACCTTGGCTCGCAGCAAATCCGATTGTTGCATCATTCCCCATAACTTGTGCGACAACCATTGTTAACGCTTCACTTTGCGTTGGATTTACTTTACCTGGCATAATAGAGCTTCCTGGCTCGTTTGCAGGAATAGTAATTTCCCCAAGACCACTACGTGGACCACTTGCAAGCCAGCGCACATCGTTAGCAATCTTCATTAAATCAGCCGCTAATGCTTTTAATGCTCCATGTGTAAATACAACTTCATCATGACTCGTTAACGCATGAAACTTATTTGATGCAGACACAAATTGTTTACCTGTAAATTGACTAATTTCTGCTGCTACCATCTCGCCAAATTTAGGATGCGCATTAATTCCTGTTCCAACTGCCGTACCACCAATTGCTAATTCTTTCATATATGTATTGCTATCTGCAATCATACGCTCTGTTTTTTCAAGCATACGGTGCCAACCACTAATTTCTTGCCCTAACGTTAACGGTGTTGCGTCTTGTAAATGCGTACGACCAATTTTAATAATATGTTCAAATGCAGTTACTTTTTCTGCTAACGTTTCTTTTAATTTCGTAATAGCTGGTAATACATGATTTTCTACCGCAATTACACACGCTACATGAAGCGCTGTTGGGAATGTATCATTTGAACTTTGGGACATGTTCACATCATCATTCGGATGAATATGTACGTCAGATCCCTTTTCTTTCAAAATTTGATTTCCACGATTTGCAATTACTTCATTCACATTCATATTCGATTGTGTACCACTACCTGTTTGCCAGACTACAAGTGGAAAATGTTCATTCCATTTCCCTACGATAACTTCATCAGCAGCTTCCATAATTGCTTGCGCTTTCTCTTCTGATAACTTCCCTAATTTTTGATTACTAAGAGCTGCACTCTTCTTTAAAATCGCAAATGCTTTTACAATTTCAAGCGGCATATGCTCTGTTCCAATTGGAAAATTTTCCTTACTACGTTGCGTTTGTGCTGCCCATAATTTATCAGCTGGAACTTTCATTTCTCCTAATGTATCTCTTTCAATTCTGTACTCCATTTTTTCATCCCCTTGAAAATAAAATACTTACATTTCTTATTGTAACAGACTTTCGTTCGAATGATAAGAATTCTCATTCATACGTAAAAAAATACCTTCTGCGATGGCAGAAGGTATTTTTTTACGATACTTGCTTTCCTTTTTCAACGTCGTCTACATACCAAATGAACTTGCCTGTATATCCGTAAATAACTGCTAAAATAAGTGAAACGAAACTTAGCCACATAAACGGAATGTATGAGAACGTTGCGACACCTAAAATACCAGCCATAAAAATACCATTATCAGACCACGGAACCATACCAGAAGTTAACGTTCCACCTACTTCTGAATTACGCGCTAATACGCGGCGGTCTATTTTTAATTTATCATAGCTTTCTTCCATAATTTTTGGTGTTAAAATAAGTGATACGTACATCGCACAACCAAATATGTTAGCTAAAAACGCAACGATTAAAGTAGACAATGTTACATTACCTGCAGAATTTAATTTCTTCTCAAATTTCGATACGATTACTTTTAGAACACCTAGCTTTTCAAGTAATCCACCAAAACCTAAGCCGAAAATAATAACGGCTACTGAACCAAGCATACCATTAATTCCACCACGGTTTAATAACTTATCGACAAACTCAACACCAGATTGAATTGAGAATCCGTTATATGCTGTTCCAATTGCCTCTCCAAAGTGCATTCCTTGGAAAAGAGTTGCCCAAATTGCACCAATTAATGCTCCCATAGCAATTGTTGGCATAGATGGTTTCTTCATCGCCAATAGTACAATAACGATTACCGCTGGAACAAGCATCCATATTTTAATATCAAATTCCTTTAATAAAGCTTCTTTTAAAAACTCTACTCTATTTAAATCTACATTATCCCCGCCATACATCCATCCAGCAACAGTAAACATAATACTGGTAATAATATACGCCGGAACGTCTAATACGAGCATAGCTCGAACGTGAGCAATAACATCTACTTTCGCCATAGAAGCTGCAAGAACTGTACTATCAGAAAGTGGTGATAATTTATCCCCGAAATAAGCTCCTGAAAGGACTGCACCAGCTACAAGCGGAAGTGGTAATCCAAGTCCTTCACCAATCGCCATCATAGCGATACCAGCTGTTCCAACCGTTCCCCATGATGTTCCTGTCGCGATAGACGTAATTGAACAAATAATTAAAGTTGCCAATAAGAATATGCTAGGGTGAATGAATTCTAATCCATAATAAATTAATGTAGGTACAACCCCACCAGCAATCCACGTTCCAATTAAAGCCCCAACTGCAACTAAAATAAGAATTGCTTCTAATCCATTAGAAATCCCTTTCGTAATTGCATCTTGCAATTCTTGATAACGAAATCCTAATCTTAATCCAAGCGCAATAACTAAAAACCATGAAATAAATAGCGCTAATTGAATTGGGAGATCAAAAATCGTTTGGAAGGAAAAGACGACAGCAAGAAATAGGAATAAAAGAATAATAATTTCTAGCATCGATGGTAATCTTACACTTTTCATTTTTTTCTCTCCTTACAAGTCGATAACATGATGTATGCAGTCTCACGTGTATGTAGTATACAATTAGCGAAGACAAAACAAAATTTTCATATTATTTCGATTTATTTTTCCAGTATAATATATTCACAACCCTTTCTATTGTAAAAGTAGATGGCTCTTTTCGCAATGAAAAATATAAAAAATGTTGTATTTTTATTTATTTAGAAAGAATTACCAAATAATAACTTTTTAATTTTACCACAACAAAACTGTTTACTACTGCCTTCAACCCATATGTAGTACTATATTTCCCCATAACAAAAAGAGCACGCATCATTTAACAGATGCATGCCCCTCTTTTATTTATACATATTTTGTATTTCTTCTTTATTTTTAAGTATCTCCGAAAATTTTTCACTACAGCCTTTTAGAAATAATCCTCCGTCTTTTACCCCCTGGCAAAAACTAAAAAAGGAAGCACCTAAATGTGTGCCTAACTCAACTAAAGTTTCTGGCTATTCAAATCGTACTAAATCATATGTGAAATCTAAATGTCCACTCCACGCAGATTGCGACCGAATAATATGACTAAAATTATCAAATTCAAACGATGGTTTATGAGTAATCCAGTTCATCTCATATCTTCTTATACACATATTTTTAACTAACCAAATTACTCTTATCTTTATTTTTTTTGCATCGCGATTATGATTCTATTTCATGAAAATATAAAGAATTAATTCTTTCTTATTGAGGTAAAGCATCATATACATATGGATCTGTTGGCTTATTAATTTTCTCCACTTTGCTTACTTTTACAAGTGGAAAGAGTGTACTTTTATATGTCGTTTTATCTAATAAACCTGTTATTTTCACCCATGTTTCTTCTGGAATTTTTTCAACATTTTCTCCCGTAACAATCATCCCCCAGACTGATGCATCCGCAATGCAACAAGTTATGCCGTATCGAGCCACTACCGCTTTACTACCCGTCACATCTTTATCATTATATATAAACCCTGAGAATGTAATTTCTTTCCCTTTAAACCCATTAACATCTTGGCCAATTATATTCATTGTTTGAACATAATCCTTATCCTCTACTTGTATTTTGCGCTGCCCTAACATACTTTTTGCTAATTGCTCTTCCGATTGATAAGTCGTTGGTAAATTCGAGGTTTCACCTTGTTCAATTAATATTTCTCGCCAATCAGAATTTACCTGTCTTCCCTCTTTTTCGTTCTTTTCCATACTTATCGCCTGTGCACTTTGATTCATGCCCCTTTTTGCCGCTAAACTTCCGTCTATTGTTACACTTGAAAATAGAAAAGCGCTAATAATTGGAACAACCAATAAAACATATACAAAATAATTTTTCATTCTTAATTTTGATGTCGTATGATGCTTACAACACTTACATTCATCTTGTCTCTCTCTGCCACATCCCCAAACTTGTAAGGAACCAAGAAATAAAATTACAACAAAAGCTATATACGTAAATTTAATCATTTTTGGAGCGATAAAATTATAAATATTTCCTGTTACAAGTAGTTTAAATAAGAGCATGGCTAAACCAATTAAAATAATTCCACGAATATAGCGATGATATGCCTGCTGCGCCTCTTTCTCCATTCTTTCTCACCTCCTATAACATTGTGATTTGCAAGATGGTATACACCGATAAAATGACAATTCCAATCAAAAAGAATACAAATCTCTTTTGAAAATATGCAAATAGCATTAACGTATTTTTCATATCAAGCATAGGCCCGAACACAAGAAATGCGAGAAGCGCTTTTACTGAGAAAACATGTCCAAATGATGCCGCTATAAACGCATCGGCAGCTGAACAAATTGATAAAACATAGCCAAATCCCATCATAATAATTGGGGAAATCACTTCGTTATGTGCTACTGTATCAAGTAGATTCCGATCAAAAAATGTTTGGAATACACTCGCTAAACAAGCTCCAATTAATAAATACTTACCAGTATCAAAAAACTCATCAACAGTGTGATTTACAACATCCCTCCAGCCCCTTTTTTGTCTTTTCTGAACTGGAACTTCTATATCTTTTAAAACATTTTTCCCGCGATAGAAATAATACACAATTATACCTATTAATAGTGCAACAAGAATTGTTATACCAAAACGAGCATATACAATGACATCATTTTTTTGAAACGCATATAAGGTAGATAATAGAACAACCGGATTCATAATAGGCGCGCTCAGTAAAATGACAATTCCCACATGAAGAGGTAGTCCCTTTTGAATGAGTCTTCTTACAATCGGGATAATAACACATTCACACATTGGAAAAACGATCCCGACAAATACCGCTGGAATCATCGCAACAATAGGAGATCTCGGCATTACTTTTTGAATCATATCTTCTGTCACAAACACTTGAATGAGAGAAGAAACAATTACCCCTAATAAAATAAAGGGTACTGCTTCAAAAAAAATACTTAAAAACACCGAATTCACATTCAGCCATTCTTGTGGAATACTTTTGTGCAAATTTGCTAGACTTGTAAAATCCACAAAAAATAATAAAAAGAGAAAAACAGCAATAAGAGCTATTCCTATTAATTCTTTTGAAACTCTATTAAATACCAACATTCTCGCCTCCATTTTATTTATATTTAACCGTATGCTTGTCCAAATGCCCTATACTACTACAACACAAATTTTATAGTCTATTTCTATTCTTAAATCGTAATCATTATGATTTATTGTTGATTTTTTCTTTCACATCAATTATCATAAAACGTAATCATTACGATTTAAGAAAGAGGGATTATTTAATGAAAAAAATACCTATTACTGTATTAAGTGGTTTTTTAGGAGCCGGAAAAACTACTTTACTGCATCATATTTTGACTAATAAGAGCGACTTAAAGGTAGCTGTTATCGTTAATGATATGAGTGAAATAAATATTGACGCTTCTCTTATCAAAAAGGGAGGTTTTTCACGTACGGAGGAAAAATTAGTAGAAATTCAAAATGGTTGTATTTGCTGTACACTACGAGAAGATTTAATAATAGAGGTGAATCGTCTTGTTGAAAACGGTGATATTGACTATATTGTGATTGAATCTTCTGGTATAAGTGAGCCTATTCCAGTTGCCCAAACGTTTACTTATACAGACGAAGTTCTTAACATTGATTTAACGAGAAATTGTCGTCTCGATACGATGGTTACAGTTGTAGATGCCAATAGATTTTGGGATGACTTTGCAGATGGAGAAAGTTTATTAGACCGTAAACAGGCAATCGATGAAAATGATACTCGAGAAGTTATTGATTTATTAGTAGATCAAATTGAGTTTGCAAATATAATTGTTCTTAATAAAATTGATTTACTAGAAAAAGAAGATATGATAGAACTTCGTCATTTACTAAAGAAATTAAATCCCGGTGCAAAAATTATTGAGTCTTCATTTAGCCAAGTACCATTACAAGAAATTTTAAACACTAATTTATTTAATTATGAAGAAGCCAGTCAATCAGCGGGATGGATTCAAGAGTTAAATAGTGAACACCATACACCAGAAACAGAAGAATACGGTATCAATTCCTTTGTGTACCGTCGTAAACATCCTTTCCACCCTGAACGTCTTATGAATTGGCTAGAAAAATGGCCTTTAGATGTTGTAAGAGCGAAAGGATTTTTCTGGCTCGCATCTCGCAATAATATGATAGGACTTCTATCTCAAGCAGGTTCCTCTATTACAATACAAGGTGCTGGTGAATGGATTGCAGCATTACCTGAGGCTGAAAAAAATCAATTGATAACAGAAGAACCAGAAGTGTTGAAAAACTGGGATGACCGATACGGAGATCGAATAACTGAACTCGTATTTATCGGAATTGAAATGAATCGTTCTTTGATTGAACAATCATTAGATGATTGTCTATTAACAGAAAAAGAAATGAAACAAGATTGGAATATATTTGTTGATCCTATTCCAGCTTTTACTTACACTTCATAACCAAAAATAAAAAGGCTTCCGTGGAATGAAGCCTTTTTTCACTTTGTAGTACTCTTATTTAACAGACTTACTTTAATAAGAAACACAATTGTGCCTAAAACAACTAATACAGCATATACGACACCAACTACATCACCTATTTTTTCTAAGCCAAACGGTAATATTATTGTGGCAACTCCGACTATATAGGAAAACACTCCTGAAAGTTTCGCTAGTTTATTTTTATCTCCAATAAACATTTCTTCTTGATAACCTGCCAACAGAAACAATCTCTTTTTCACGTGTATTTGATATCCTAAAAATATGATAAGTAATCCGACAACTAAACAAATCAAAAACCCTACTAACATTTCAACACCACCCTCTCAACAAATTTTACCATACACAAAAAGGGATTATCGTTCTTAATAAACAATTTTATTTTTAATTAGAATTTTCATTTTATTAACAATCCGTTCTGTGATATATTGCATATTGTATACAATATATATTTTGGAAAGGAGGGCTATAAACCTTATGGATCCAAATCGATTAAAAGGAATTATAATGGTCATAATCGGCGCTTGTTTATGGGGGTTATCCGGAACAGCTGCGCAACAACTTTTTCAATATGAAAACGTTTCTACTGAATGGTTAGTTACGATTCGTTTGCTTATATCCGGTGCTATTTTGCTCATTATGTCATCATTCGGAACGAGAAAAAAAGAGATCTTCGGCATTTGGAAACAAAAGTCTGATGCAAATAAGATGATTTTGTTCGGTCTATTAGGCATGCTTGCTGTACAGTACACGTACTTCGCTTCTATTAAAGTAGGAAATGCTGCCGTTGCAACATTATTACAATATTTAGCCCCTATATTTATCACTGTATACTTACTTTTCAGATGGAACGTTCGCCCATCAAAAATTGATTTTATTTCAATTGCCCTCTCATTAGTAGGGACTTTTCTCTTACTAACAAACGGTTCTGTTCATAACTTAGCTGTTTCTACACCAGCTATCATTTGGGGCATTTTATCTGGACTATCCCTTGCATTTTATAGTTTGTATTCAAAAGAATTGTTAGAAAAGTGGTCTTCATCCGTTATCGTTGGATGGGGCATGATCATTGGGGGAATTGGTGTAACGATTTTACACTTTATTTCCACAAATGAATTCATTTTATTATCAACGACAAAATACGTAAAATTAAATACCCTCCCCCTTATTATATTTGTAGTCATTTTCGGAACACTTATCGCGTTTTATTTATACTTAGACAGCATACGATACCTTACTCCGAAAGAAACAACATTATTTGGTTGCACAGAACCGCTCGCAGCTATTATTTCTTCTGTGCTTATTTTGCACGTACCATTTCAATCTTTTCAGTTAATAGGTGCTTTTTGTGTCATTGTAATGGTGCTCATATTAAGCCAAAAACCGGATGAAGGAAAACCGAAATTAAAGCTGGTTAATGCAAAAAAGAAAAATATACAATGAAAGGATTGAATTTCCTATGCCTGTTCCTCAAAATTATAAAAAACCAGGAAGAGTTTCAGCAAAATCACTCGTTTTAAATCAACTACAAGATTGGATTATTGAAGGTGTTTTACAACCTGATGAAAAAATTAATGATGTGGAATTGGCTGAAGCTTTAGGAGTAAGCAGAACACCTGTAAGAGAAGCACTTCAAATATTAGAGCTTTCTGGATTAGTGGAAATGGTACCTGGGCAAAAAACGAAAATCGCTCCTATTAAGTTAGACGATGTATCTATCATTTATGAAACGATGGCTGGTCTTCACTCTATTATAGGAAAGCAAGCACTTCAACGAATTACAGAAACCGAAATACAACAACTTTCATTTATAAATGCTGATTTTCAACAATCTATAAATGAAAAAAATTCGAAACGAGCTTTAGAACTAGATATTCAATTTCACAATACAATTACTTCTATTGCTAAAAATCCATATATTGAACCTTTTCTAGAAAATACGCAACTTCACGTTTTACGCCTTGAATATTTGTTTTTCCAAAACTTTGTTCCTGCAAGTCAATCTATTAAAGAACATCACTCTATAATTCAAGCACTACAAAAGCAGGACGAAAAACAAATGGAACAAATGATGTCTCAAAACTGGCTCCGTCCAATGAAAGAAATCCAAAAAATGATTTCTACGAAATAATAATAGAGCTGGTTACACAAAATCGTAACCAGCTCATCTTTTACTAATCTATTTAGCTATGCCTGAATATCTGCATAATCTTCCATATCTTCGTACTCTTTTTCCAATTCCTCTAAAGAAAGCTCGTATAATTGCCGATCACGAACTTTAAACACCCCTGCTCCAATTAACTCATCAATTAAGTGCCTCTTACGATTTTCAACAGCAAAACGGAGTTGACTACTCATCTTTTAAAAAACTCCTTTCTACGATCATTGAAAATGATAATCTTTATCAATTACCACTTCTGATTATAAAAGATGATTCTTTATAAGTAAAGTAATCTTATGAAATATTTACCTTACAAAGTATTTGTGGCCACATTATATATATGTATGCTGCGCAAAGAATGTTATGACTCTTTTTCATACCCTTTTTCTTTCATACTTTGCAAGTTATCTCACCATAGTTAAATTCACCCTCAATTTCTACTTGAATGGTGACATGTTCTACATGAAATTTCTTCTTTAATACATCCGTTTCTTTTTTTCAATACACTTTGCGTTTCATTACCTTCAATAATAAGATGACAAGTTAACACTTGAAAATCTGATGTTACAGACCATATATGTAAATCATGAACTTCTTTTACAATAGTAATATTTAATAATGTATTTTTTACTTCTTCAACATCTATGTGCTGTGGTGCACCTTCCATTAATATATGAACTGTATCACGTGTTACACGCCATCCACTTATAATGACTAATATAGACACAAGAATACAAGCAATCGCATCTGCGGCATTCCAACCAAAAAATTTAATAAGTAGCGCAGCAATAATTGCTCCGGCTGAACCTAACCAATCACCTAGTACGTGTAAAAAAGCACTTCTTAAATTCAAATTCCCTTTCACATCTCCGCCTCTCATTAATATCCAAGCTGATAAAATATTAATAAGTAAACCAAGTACAGCAATAATGAGCATACCATTACTAGCGATTTCCACTGGCTCTTTAAAACGGCGAATTGCTTCAATAAAAATGTAAATGGAAATAACGATAAGAACGACACCGTTACATAATGCCGCTAACATTTCGACTCGCTTATACCCGTATGTTTTCGCAGACGTTGCTGTTTTTTCTCCAAGCTTGAACGCAAGTAAACTTAAAGCAAGAGATATACTGCATCACTTAACATATGCCCCGCGTCAGATAATAGTGCTAGGCTATTTGTTACAAATCCGCCAATTACTTCAGCAATCATAAAGCTTGTCGTTAATACGAAGGCAATTAGTAATGCCTTTTTATTTTTTGAATGACCGTGATCATGCGAATGCCCCATACTAATACTCCTTTAATTACAATATCTGTATGTTAGTAGGCAACAAGCTCTCTCTCTTTATCCCGCATTAACGGGCAGTAAGACCCGCATCTCAAAATTCGGCTGGAGCAAAGAAGTTAGATGGGAGATCAACTGCCCGTAAACGCCCGATTGGTTCAACTAATAATCAGTGGGGGATGAACACCCCCCCCACTGATTAAAGTTTCACTTTATCCCGCTTCCTTCTGTATACACACTTCGCTACTTTTCAAACAATTCCTTTTTCTCAACTAAAAACAAGACTACTTCTTTTTTATTTTCATATTGTTTACTAATGAAAGAATTTTTAAGGAGGCTATAAAATTGAAACGACTATTTCTCTGTATGGAGCGTGAACTCGTTGTAGTAAAAGAACAATATGGTAATTACGAAACCACATATCACTTACAAAATATGCAACCTACTTGTATTGCAGTTGATCCATTTCAAAAAAACCGTGTATATTGCGGAACATTCGGCCGGGGTTTATGGTTAAGCGATGATGGCGGGGATTCGTGGAGACCAATTGGGGACTCTTATCGTTACTTTGATTTTCCGAATGAAGATGGTATTTTACATTCTTCTATCACTTCCATAACGATAAGCTCTAATGAACAAGTTAACGAATATGGCGTCGTTTATGTCGGCACAGAACCGAGCGCTTTATTCCGTTCTGAAAATGGCGGTGAAACTTGGACTGAACTAAAAAATATGAAATCATTATTATCTTCTTATACGTGGGCTTTCCCGCCTAGACCTTTTACCCATCACGTACGCTGGATTACGATTGATCCAAACAATCCAAGCACAATCCACGTTTCAATCGAAGCTGGTGCTGTTATTCAAAGTAATGATAAAGGGCATACATGGACTGATAAAAAATTCGGTGCTCCTATTGATGCTCATCAATTAATTATGCATCCCGAAGCCGCAAATCGCCTATATGCATCATGCGGTGACGGATTTATGAACGGTCCTGATCGCGCTTATCTAGAAAGTTACGACAACGGAAGTAGCTGGATATCATGTAGTGCAGGTCTTGAGCACCATTATTTATACAGCATGGCCATCGATCCAGCTGATTGTGATACGATTCTCGTTTCTGCCGCACCGAGCGCTGATCTTGCTCATCACCGTATTCCTTATGAATCTTATATTTATCGTAAAACGAAAGATACTCCCTTCCAACAAGTACAGCAAGGACTACCATCTGCAATTGGCACAGTCATTTCGATGTTTGCTACAAACCAAGCAGAACCACATACGTTTTACACTTTAAATAATAATGGCGTGTTTCAATCCAATGATAGCGGCGAATCGTGGGAACAACTAAACATTCCGTGGAAAGATGAGTATAAAACGCAGCATCCACATGCATTGCTCGTTACTAGTTCTTAACGAAAAGAGACTGCCTATTTGTTTCAGGCAGTCTCTCTATTTATTTCTTTAAATCAATTACAATATCATCTAACACTATATCTTTACTCTTCGCTTCTTTTTTTGGCACTTCAATTTTCTTCTCTTTTCCATTCACATACTCCACTCCACCATGATTTTCAGGTGTATGCACTCGTAAGTTCACATGAGGTGTAACGATAAGCTTTGTTGCATTTTCGTTCAATTTTTGGAATGTGGCACTCCATCGAATATTGTAAGGATCGTTACCACTTCCCCCATTTCCTTCACCAGAATAATCATTACCTAAATCATCCTTAACCTTCAATTCAACATCTACACTATCCCACTCTTTTCTTGCACCCTTAGAAACCTCTTGATTGTAATAAAGAATAAATGAAACCGGCGACATTGCGACCTTTTCCATATTTACTTTTATACCTTCTTTTTCCGAACTCCCACCAATTGTTCTTTCTTTACTATCCACTGATTTTACCGTTAACGCGAAATTCCAATTTCCTTGTATTGATTTTTTCCTATCTGACATCTCTATTCTCTCTATATTCCATCTAAAGTTTACTTTGTCCTTTTTATTACTATCATGATGTGTCGTTGTTACCATACCCACATACTTTTTTTCAGTAACTTTAGTCATTTTTCCACTTCCTGTACTACCATGAGCGTCCATTATATCCAATCCACCTAATATGATAGGATCATTCCCTAAGTCTTGCTCACTTTCTAGTGAATACGTTATAGATACTGTTCTGCCATCAGAAATTACATCATTAATTGTAACCTTAACCCCATTACTCTCCTTTGTCATATTCAACTCAGTCGAAAACTCTTTATAATTTTCATATAACCCTGTTCTACCATTATCTAAAAATCGGAATATATCACCTACTATAGGAAGACCTCCAGCGTAAGTTGGAAATCCGATGCCGAGTGTCGCAACTGATAATCCTACTAAAATAGATGCAGCAGCGACACCTTTTTTCCAAGTTTTCATCTTTTTCTTCGTACGTATCGATTGTTTTACATTACGTTTCACTTTTTCTTTTTCAATTTCAGAAGCCTCAATTTCCTCAAGTTCTTTTTCATCTATATCAATATCATTTAATAGTTCATAAATGTCTTTCATATTGCACTACCTCCAAAACTAATATTCGTAGCATTTTGTTGTAGCTTCTTTTTCCCGCGATACACACGATTATCTATCGCCGCTCGAGTTAATCCTAATTTGTCTCCTATCTCTTCTGTCTTCATACCGAGGAGATATTTCATAATGAATACTTTTTGATCTAACGGTTCTAATTGATTAATAAGCTTCAATAATTCTTCCCTATCTTCCATAACGATTAATTCGTCTTCTGCCGATTTTTCTGTGCTTACATTAAATTCATCTGAAACAATTTCTACTTTTTTATTCGCTTTTCGGTAATAATCAATTGCTTTAAACTTAGCAATCGCCGCAATCCACTTTTTAAAATCATTTGGTTCTCCATGAAATTTATTTGCGTTATTCCAAACAGATAGGAAAATATCATTTATACATTCCTCTATCAGTCCATCATTTTGAATTGGCAGCAGTACTTTATGCGTGATTCCTTTTATTAATGGTAAATATGTATCAACAACAAATTCTAGCGCATCTTCTTTTTGCCGCTGTAATCTTTTAATAAAATTTTTCTCATTTGATTTCATGTAGCGATTCCCCTCATTTTTTTGTAAAAGCTTTTACATCCTATATAACGTTCAGGAAAATTTTTTCTCTCATCTTTTTTATTTTTTGTATGTAATGGAATACTTTTCCTTAGTCATTGTCTCATATAAATGTAAGTTTGAAGGGAATTTTCTCAAGTCTACAAATTATTTAATGTAGTACAATATTTATGTAGTTACCTTTAAACTTGATGTACATTTTATTCAATTAATTTATTTCCATTTTACAATTTAAATGTAGGAGATGAGATGTATATGTGTGGAATTACAGGTTGGGTAGATTGGAAAGAGGATCTTTCAAATGAACATGTTATTTTAAAAAAGATGGCGAACAGTATTCAGCATCGTGGTCCTGATGCTGAAGGCTTTTGGTTTTCACGTCACGCGTCATTTGCACATCCTCGTTTAATTGTTATCGATCCTAAAGGAGGAACGCAGCCAAAAACATTTCGTGCTGGAGATTATACGTATGCTCTTACCTATAATGGTGAAATTTATAATTTCCGTGAGCTTAGAGAATTACTTCAAAAACAAGGTCATACATTTGAAACACACTCAGACACAGAAGTGTTACTACATGCTTATTTAGAATGGAAAGAAGATTGCGTACAACATTTAAATGGAATTTTCGCTTTTGCAATATGGGATGATCAGAAGCAACAATTGTTTTTAGCACGAGATCATTTAGGGGTAAAACCACTCTTTTATACAGAAAGAAATAACAGCATTATTTTCGGTTCTGAAATAAAAGCGATATTAGCTCACCCATCTGTTCCTGCTGAACTTGATACAGACGGAATAAATGAAATATTTGGATTAGGCTTATTTCGAACTCCAGGATGTGGCGTCTTTAAACATATTCAAGAAGTTCGTGCTGGACATTCTATAACGTTCACACGTGATAAAAAAGTAGTTAAGAAGTATTGGAATTTAGAAAGTAAGATCCATACAGATTCTATTGAAGACACATCCTCACATATTTTATCTATCTTACAAGATACAGTAAAAAGACAATTAATTGCCGATGTTCCCCTCGTTTGTATGTTATCAGGCGGGTTAGATTCTAGTGGAATTACTGCATTGGCAGGTAAAGAATTTGCAGAGGAACACAAAGCACTTCACACGTATTCAATTGACTTTGTAAACAGTGCTAAAGATTTCGAACTTACATTTGCTCGTACTGGTCTAGATGCTCCTTGGGTAAAACGTGTATCTCAGCACGTAGGGACATCACATCATGATATTATTGTTAATGCAGAAGAACTAGCAAATCACTTATTTGTTCCCCTACATGCGAAAGATTTACCGAGTGCTGGTGAAATGGAAACTTCACTGTATTTACTATTTTGCGAAATGAAAAAAGACGCAACCGTTGCCTTATCTGGCGAATCAGCCGATGAAGTATTCGGGGGGTATCCTTGGTTTCATCAAGAAGAGTTATTATATGTAGATAAGTTTCCATGGTTAACAAACTGGAAAAACACATCTTCTCTATTATTAAATGACGTAACGAATCAATGTAATCCTGAACATTACATTGATAAACGATTCCACGAAGCTATTTTGGAAGTACCTACTCTTGAAGGAGAAAGTAAAAAAGAAGCGAAACAACGTCAAATGTTTTATTTATTTTTAACAAGATTCCTTCCCTTCTTACTCGACCGTAAAGATCGTATGAGTATGGCTGTTGGCTTTGAAGTTCGTGTACCGTTTTGTGATTACAGACTTGTTGAATATTTATGGAACGTTCCTTTCAACATTAAAAGTATTGATAATATTGAAAAGGGTATTTTGCGTAGAGCATTGAAACCTGCTTTACCAGACGACGTGCGAAATAGAAGAAAGAGTGCTTATCCAACTTCACAAGACCCACAATATTTACAAACAATTCGCAATTTAACACTTGATATGTGCAGCAATAAAAACAATCCTGTTTTCTCACTTATTAACCATTCCACAATACTTGCAATTGCTAATCAAAGTAATAAAGAGATTAACAATTTTGAAGCAAGAAGTGCTATGGAGTATATGCTCCAAGTGAATGAATGGTTAAAAACATATCACATTCATATTGCTTAATAAAAAGGAGTTCAAGGATAAAAACCCTTGAACTCCTTTTCAGTTCTTAATTTGCACATTGTCTATCTTCAGTATCGATGGACCATCCGATAATAGTGGCACAATCTCTACCTTTCCACTCAAGTACATTTGTTAATACAGGCTCAATCTGTAAGCAATTCCCGTCGTGTAATATTTCTACTAAAGATTGATCATCATCAAACTTTCGTTTATCACATTCTAAAATACCATCCGTCGCCATTACAATGTGGTTCTGGCCTCTTTCTAATCCCCTTACGCCTGATGTAAAGCAAGGTGTATTCGCTGCAAAAACATTTTTTCTTCCTATATATTCATAATTCTTACGCTTATTTAGCCTACCCTTTCCATTTTTCGTTTTCTCAGAATGGAATAAATACGCGAAGCAATCACCAACTGATAACCAATATAAAAACTCGCCTTTTCGCAAACAAATTAAGCATGCGAGCTCCTCATCATCTTGATCGCATTTCTCAATAAATAGCTCATCTGTAAATAAAGCTAATAAGTACATATGTGTATGATGAAAAGCTAAATGTATCGGGTATGAAAATAACTCTTTTAGTTTTTCTTTTCGTTCTGAAATGGCCTCTATTATATAATGTATATTTTTCGTTTTATGGTGTGTATCAAATATCATAACAAATTCAAATTCTAATTTCGGATCCCACCAAGCTAGCACTGCATCTCCTCTTTCATATGCATCACTCTCTTGACTCCCCCCATATACGCCGACTGAAAGAGGACCACATTTTTCAACATGAATTTGATCTACATACATCTTTTCATGACTAATCCATTTAAATGTATTCACAGCTATCATCCTCTCTCTTGCTAAATGTATACCTTTACACATAGATTACCTTATATTTCAGTAAAAATAAACTTTTTCAACATTTATTATGAAAATAAGAGGATTTTAATTCTTAATAAACGAATATATCTTATTATACGACATAAAAAATTGGAGGATTACGCATATGAAAGACATCAATCAACATTGGGAGACAATATACTACCACTTACGATATGAATATGAAGACAATCTTTCTCACCAAGCAATCCGCATTTTACAAATCATTTCTCGTGAGAAAGATATAACAATTGGAAAAATTGCTTCTGAACTTGGTCTATCTCATAATACAGCGTCCGAACATGTAAAACGCCTTATTCAAAAGGGATTTATCATTAAAGAAAGAAATAAACAAGATGAAAGAGTTGTGAACCTTGCATTAACAAAAACAGGCATCGAAGTATTAGAAAAGCATACTTTACTAGATAAAAAAAAGATACAAATATTAGAGTCACAGCTATCAAAAGAAGAGCAACAATTAATTGATAAAGCTTTTTCGTTATTAGCTAAGGAGGCAAAATATGCATTTCCTCGTTAAGATTATCGTCTCCGCCTTCATTATTGGCGGTGTAACCGAATTTGCTAAATATTATAGTACACTTGGTGGCTTTATCGCAGCCCTTCCTCTTATTAGTTTACTTAGTTTATTTTGGATTTCTTTCGAAGGTGGGAGTAAACAGGAGTTAAGTCAATTCGCTATGGGCGTATTATATGGATTTCCTGCATCAGCATTACTATTATTTATTGTTTATATCGGTTTAAAGAACTCTTTTTCACTTAGTACATCTATACTCTTCGGCATAGGCGCCTGGTGTATCGCCTTTGCTTGTCAAAAATTATTTCAAGCTTAGGGGGAATTAACATTAATAGAATAGTAGAAATACTCGGGCGAAAAATAGAAGTATATATGAGAGGTAATAGTAAACAAACTGTCGTGATTCAAACAGGAATGGGCTGCTCATTTTATGATTGGCTTCCTATTATAGAAAAGCTTTCACAAAAATTTACAGTCATTTCATACCATCGCCCAGGTTATGGAGAAAGTGAGCTTGGAAATAATCCACATACAACTATGCAAGTTGCAAAGGAACTACATATGTTGCTACATGAACTAGCTATTCACGAGCCAATCATTTTAATCGGTCATTCCTACGGGGGTTTATGCGCACAACATTTTGCAATGTTACATGAGGACCAAATAAAAGCACTTATTTTAGTTGATTCTACCTCCATGAACTTACACCGATTAGATAAGCTTCATTTACCGATTTCTGATCAAACTGATTCTGATGATATTTGGCTTCAAAAATATCATACTTACTCCAAAATGGATGTAGATGCACTTTATACTGAACTAAAACCTACACTCATCAATCAATCAGAACATCATATCGAATTTTCTATATCGCCTTCATTATATAAAGCGACAGCTTCTGAACTGGCGGAGTGGAAAAATTGCGCTCGCTCAATAAAAGAACTATATAAAACATTAGAAATACCATTAACCGTTATCGGCAGAGATCCCCATTATTCTATTACTCAAATGATTGAGGGCGATATGCCAAAAGAAGAAGCTACACAACTTGAAGAGATGTGGCAAGAACTTATACGTGAACAATTAAATCTCTCAATAAACAGCAAATATATTCTTGCCAAACATGCTGGTCACGGTATAGAAAATGATCGACCAGATATTATCATTGAAGCAATTCACCCATTGTAAATAAAAAAAGGAAGCAACTAAAGCTGCTTCCTTACTTATCTATTCATAATCTTCTTCTTCATCAACTTCTTCATAATACGAATTCCCATTGCTTACATATATAGGGCCGTTCGCAACATCAATACGCAGTACCCATGCCCATGGCACAGCTAAACGTTTATGTATCGCTCGCCAAAAGTTCATTGATTTTCTTTCATACTCCTGGAACTCCTGAAGTAATCCTTTATAGGAGGAACCGTCTAACTGAATATTTGCTTCTAATAAACGAGAATGGGCATAGTACTGTAACTCAAGTTCAGCAGCAATTTCCATTTCTTCTTCCGTTGCCATACCAATAATTGTTCCATCTGCTGGTGCAATTTCATATACGTTGTGAACTTCAATAAGCCCGTCTTTCTCTTTCTCAAACATGTAAACAGCCTCCTTTAACATATTTTTTATGTTACAAAGTCATACTTCTACAATAACTTCTCTTATTCCTCTTTTTTTGATAAACTTTTACAAATTATTTATCTGATAACCTGTATGCTCTATTCTTCCGACAGAAACTAAACTCTCATTTTGAAAAGTTAACTTAAATACATCAGGCATAAGAAGTGTTTTCCAAAAATGAAAATCATATGTAGCATCAAAATAATTCATCAGTAACACCATAATATTCCCATGAGTACCTATTACAATATTCTTCCCCTTATACTTTTCCAATATATTTTGCATACATATTACAGCACGCTTTTGCGCTACATCATTTGATTCTCCGCCTTCGTATACAAAAGTCCAATCTTCCCACACTTTCTGAATAACATCATGAAAATCCTCTACTGGATCTTTACTTAATAACCTTTCCCGTAAATCTTCTTCCAGTTGTATTGATAGTTTGTTTACACTTGCAATTCCTTCAACGGTCTGAATCGCTCTTTTGTATGGACTAGAAATAACAACATCAATCTTCTCATCTTTTAACAAGCTTGTTATGTTCTTTGCATCTAGCCAACCCTTTTCAGATAAGGGACGTTCCCTTTCTTCCTGTGTATATGTAGAGTGAGCGTGCCTAACGAAATATATTGTAGTCATAACATCCAACCCTTTCCCATTAAAATCATTTACTTTCAAATCGCAACCTACTTATATGTAAAACCTTATTAACTTTATTACTCATTATTACAACTACTGGCGCTCCTGCCATTAACGTATCTATTCAATTAATTCGGTTAGATATCGGCTAATTCCTTTGAGTACATTTCTTATAAAACAAACAAAAAGATGCTTTATACAAAGCATCTTTTTATTTATATAATTAAATCATATTATTATAATTTAATTTCTAAATTCTTCACTTGTTATACCATCTCGAATAAAGTAATCTATATTATTTTTTAACTTTCCATAGGTTTTCTTCATTTTTTCTTGAGTCAAAGAAAAGGTTTGGAGTTCCTGAGCTTTTCTTAAAATTTTTATTATCTGTAATATAGCCTGAATTACTTATTTTCCCCCTCTATCCTGCTCCGAACATTTCTGATTTCACACTGTATCGTATGGAAAAATTTGATGGATGTGCTTATTAACAACATAACAAAAAAACATGCTGTCATTATGAGAGCATGTTTTGTGATATTCTTCACATTGTTTAGTTAAAAAATAAACCTTTTACTTACCATGATGTAACATTAAATCACTAAGTTCTTCTTCAATGTGATTTAATTTCGCAACGCCTTCTTTCCATTTATGAATATAACGTGAAACTCCAACGAAAAATAAAACAAAAATTGTAGAAAGAATAATACCATACACGATTGCTACAGTACTCATAGTTACACTTCCTTGTAATTAGTTATATTTTTATTATAAACCTTTTTCTTTTAAAATACTTCGATTTCAACTTTTTGTAACAAAATTGACTTTTCTAACAATATAAAAACAGATTTTAATACTAGAAGAAATCTCTTTCAGATCCCTATTAGTATCATTTTTTATCCTACATTAACTTCTAGTAAACGCCAGTTCCGTTTAACTAATAACCAGTGGGGATGCCCCTCCACTGGTTATTAGTTAAACTTTATTTTACACCGACCGAAACAGTTTCTGGTAATGTGCTACCGCCATCAATTACGATATGTGTACCTGTTATGTAACTTGATTCATCAGATGCTAAAAACCCTGCTAACTGACCTACTTCTTCAATTTTTCCTAATCTTCCTAACGGAACACCTGAAGCAATACCATCGATGACATTACTTGGCTTATTGGGATCAGATTCATTTGCAATTTGCTCTGCCATTGGCGTCATAATATAACCTGGACAAATCGCGTTTACAGTAATACGATGCTTCGCAACTTCACGCGCCAATGCTTTCGTAAATCCCCAAATCGCTGCCTTTGTCGTCGCATATGCTGTTTCACCTTCATCAGCTACTAATGTTCCTGTTACAGAAGACATATTAACAATTTTCCCGTAATTTTTCTCAATCATATATGGCAATACTGCTTTAGAGAAATTCCATACACCATTAATGTTCACTTGGAATTGAAAATCACGCATTTCATCAGACATATCTAGAAAATTAGCAAGCCGGATTACGCCTGCGTTATTGACTAATATATCAATCTTTTCGTACTTCTCATATGCATCTTTCGCTACTTCTTTTACAGCGTCAAAATTAGCCACATCAACTACGTAGCTCACAGCATCTAATCCTTTACTAACAATTTCTTTTGCAGTGTCATGAACTGTCTCTGAAATATCAACAAGTAACACTTTTGCCCCTAGCTCTGCAAACACATGAGCAATTCCAGCTCCATTCCCCATCGCAGCTCCCGTAACAAAAGCAACCTTTCCATCTAATTTCCCCATTTCATAACCCCCTTATAATCGATAGAAAACTTTTACATTTTTATCATACTAAATATTCCCTTACAAATTTAAAACATCTCAATTTGTTAAAAAACGTTCAAAAAAGGAAAATTCTTCACAAAATATACAAAACTTCACCATATGTACTATTACCATATGGGTTATATTATTTAATAGTGTAAAGGGGATGATACAATATGACGACTTGGTTTATTGTACTGTTAGTTGTATTTGGGGCATTTAAAATTATCGTTTCTAGTCTTCCAAACTCCGTTATTGAATCCATCATTAGCCGATATGAAACACATCCGCAAATTGATGAAGAGAATGCTACTGTAACGATTAATGGAAATAGTTTAGAAGGCGATAAGAAATCTCAAATTATTAATGATTTTAACGAAGGTTTATTTTTAGATCGCTATTATGCACCACCACAAAATGAGGGCACTCCATTAATTATCAATGCAAAACGTGGCAAAAAAGATTTCATATTTTATATTTATGGTCATGAAGAGCATGTTGACGTTGTAAAACAACATAAAAAGAAAGTGGTTGCTTATAGTTTGCGCTCTAAAAACCTTCAAAATAGTGAAATGTTCGTGTCAGCTGATTTAGCTTAATGCTCTTTTATTAATTTCATTTATATATACTAAAAAGAGGACGTCCCAAAAGATATTTCGGGACAGCCTCCTCTTATTATTTAGGATGCTACAGTTGTCGTTTTTTGTCCAGAAATCGATATCGCTTGTCAAATCGCTGATATATTTTGATTTACGGTCGATATATTCGAATAATCGCTCATATAATTTCGTGTACTATTGTACGAAATAAAGAGGGTATCACCTAATCAAAAATTTCGACTATGGGATACCCTCTTTTAAACTATAACTCTATTTATTTTTCTTCGCTTCAATTTTCACTTGTGCCTCTTCAGCCTTATCTAATGCTTCGGAGACCTTCTTCTCTTTTTCTTTTACATCATCTATACTATCAACAGCTTTAATTACTTTATCAATTCCTTCTTCATCTACCTTTTTTCTTTTCGCTACTCTCTCATTTACTTTCTCTTCAACGTCTTTCGCTTTTTGAAGCATATCTTCTGCATTTGATTTTACGGCTTTCTCAAGTGCATCGTCTTTTTTCTTTTGTAACACTTCATTTGCATCGTCTTTCGTTTCTAAATACTTACCGTCTTTTAATGCTGTTGCACCGTGATCCATTATCTGAGCAACTTCTTTATATGACTTTGCTTCATTTCCTGATTTCTCTTTTTCCGCCTTTTCAAACCACATAATCGCATCACTATATTTTTCATTTTTTAATGATTGCATACCTGTTTCTATATAAGTGTCATAATTACTGCATCCAGTCATTACGACTAACAGAAAAAGCATAACAAAACTTAATTTTTTCATGATGTTTTCTCCTTTTCTTTGCCTGCTCACTTTACTGTAACATACATGAAAAAGAGTTTCAAAAACTAAAATACTAATATGGTCATTTTTATATTATTAAGTCATATTTTAAATTTTAGGCCGACACATTCACTTGTTTTTTCATCCCATGCTGCTTTATTCCCACTAATACAACTAACAATAATCCTCCCCCTAAGGTAATCATAACAATGCTAGTCGGCATCATATCTAATAAAGATCCATATACAATCATCCCAAGCGGTGCGATTGCGGTAGAAATTGTTTCGAGTAAACCAAATACACGCCCTAAATAGCTTGGATCTGTCGTCTTTTGAATATGTACTTGCATCGGTATATTTACGACCATCATTGAAATACCAGTTAGAAGCATAAAAGCGATATAGTAAATAAAGCTTGCTATTTTTGGAATAGTGACTAACAATGGGAAAATCGTACACAAACTCAAACTTGCAAATAAAAACAGCCCAACGTAAACCGAGCGAAACAGATTATTCGTCTCCTTACGCACCGATAAAACAATCGCACCAATTAACATTCCGACTGCTAACATTCCCTCTACAGTACCAAGTTGCTTCGAAGATAAATGTAAGTTTTGAACGATAATGTATGGAAGTGCAACAAAAAGTGAACTCGCAAAAAAGTTTACCCATAGCGCTATCTTCATTAGTCCGTATATTTCATGTTGCTGTTTTACATACGAGAAACCTTCTTTTATACTCGTCAAGAAATGCTCCTTATTCTCAGCCACTTCTTTTTTATATAAATCAAATACGATAAATAATTGCACAATAACTGCTAAAAAGAAAGTAATACTATTTAACAAAAAAAACGATTTGATTGAAAAGAAGCCAAATACAACTCCACCTATAATTGGTGCTAAAATACTTGATAAAGAAGCTGCTGTTTGATTTAAAGCACTCGCTTTTTGAATACGCTCTTCATCCACTAAATTAGGAATAGACGAAGTAAACGCGACAGAATAAAAACTTGCACAAATTGATAATAATGCTGCTGATATATAAATAAAAAGAAGTGATGGCCCAAACGTAGTGGCAAGAATAAACATTATAAGCATCGTTAAACTACTTAATAAGTCCGTACCAATAATAAGCCATCTTCTGTTCACACGATCAGCTACAGCACCTGCAATTGGTCCACATACCATTCTTGGAATCGATCCGCAAATAAGAGTAGTTGCAAACCCCATTCCTGAACCCGTTGTCTTTAATACGTATAACCCCATTGCAAACGTATAAATACCTGCGCCTAATAAAGATGTCATTTTTCCAATCATCATTAAAATAATATTTCTCGTTGCAATCTTCATTTTCGAATCATTTTGACCTATACTTACATCCCCCATAATGACACTCTCCCCTTAAAAGTTAAATTGTGTTAAACTTATTATATAATCAACTTTCCAATTTTTACAACGAAAAGTTTAATTGTATTTAACTTTCTAATTATAAAGGAGCATATGATGGCTACTCTCGGTGAAAAAATTAAAACGTTACGAAAAGAAAAAAAGCTTACTCAAACTGAGTTAGCAGGTTCAGAAATGACAAAAAGTATGCTAAGTCAAATTGAAAATGGAAAAGCTACACCTTCAATGAAAACATTACAATATATTGCTGAAAAACTTGGATGCGAAACAAGTTTTTTATTAGAAGAAGATGATGTAGAAATTGTAGAACTCATTCAACAAATGGAACAACTAATAAAAGCAAATAAGTATGATGAAGTATATGAGACTTTACTACCTATCGTTCAAAAAGAGCTACCTCTTACTTTAAATACTGCTCGTTTATATAAACAATTTGTAACAGCTGCAGCTATAATGAAAGATTACAACATTGAATATTACGTTGAAAAGGCTACTTCTATTTTTGAAAAATATACTTTATACCGTGACAGTACGGAAACAAAATTAAAATTATCTTATACAATATTCACACGTAAAAAGTATGAAGAATGTTTACAACTTATTGCTCGTATTCGAGATGATTATGAAGCTAAACATTTAGACATGGATCTTATTATACACATCCAATTGTGCTTAAAAGAAGCGATTGTTTTACTTGCATGTGGCGATTATGAAAAATGTGAGAAAATCATATTAGAGGCATTAGCATTTTCAAAAAAACATCAAGTGTATTATAAAACAGATGAATTTTACCGTATACTATCTTACCAAAAAGTCATCACTGCTGATAGAGAACAGTATTTATATTACATAAAGAAATCTGAGCAATTTGCCATTTTTACAGAAGATACTTTGTCCGTTGCGATCGTAGATATATTAAAAGCGTATTACTACAACACAATTACTAATGAATATACAATTGCATTAGAGCATCTTGAACAATTCCGAGAAAAGCTAAAAGATGAGCCAATTTTTCAAGAGGATGGATTGTACTACCTCGAAACCGGAAAAGCTTTGTACGGATTAAAGAAATACGAGGAAGCTCTGGAAGCTTTTCAACGTGCTAAAATACCAGATTATATGACGCATCCACTTGATCAAGCATGGCTTACAACAGCAGGTGCATATCGTGCCCTTTGTTATGTAAAACTTAACGATAAGAAAAAAGCTCTTGAAGAAGCAACAGAGGCCGCTCAAAAGATACAACCTTATCCGGATTCCATCTTTTCTTCTTTTATTAAGGAAACATTACAAATAATACAAAAACTTTAAGAATGTCTCGGAATGGTATATTATCCCTCCTTTTTAGCAAAGATAATAATGATGGGAGGAATATAAATGAATATACAACGCGCAAAAGAGCTTTCTGAGTCCTCAGAACAAGCCAATATCAGTTTTCAAGGCATGCCTGTTATGATTCAACACGTTGACGAAAGCAACGAAACCGCCCGCATATATGAAGTAACAAATCCAGAACGCGAATTAACAGTTCCAGTTAATAGCTTAGAGGAAATATAAGCAACGCCACTTCAATTTTCTGAAGTGGCATTTTTTTATTTTGAATTACTTATTAGCCTTCGCAAGCAAAAGATACGACAATATTGAAGACAGTACATACGTGAACCACCTATGTTTCCTGGAACATTGCATATGAACGGAATTACAATTGAAGCAACCATTATCGATTATAGTGCTGGTGGTTGCCAAGTACAAACAAACACCCCACCCACAACAGACCAAATTATACAATTTACAGCGGGATACCGTAATATTCAAAAGTAGTAAGTGCAAGTGTGCTGGATTCAAAAAAAGGTCGCAAAATAAACGCCGGATTAAAATTTACCGCATAAAAAGAAAAGAAGCCTCGTGCTTCTTTTCTTTTTATTACGTGCTAAAATACAAACTATAAACTGATTTTAAAGGGGGAGAATGTATGAAGAACACTCCACAAAAAACTAGTCCTTATTATGCAGTTATATTTACTTCTAAACTATCAAATGACACAACAGACTATAGTACCGTTGCCGAAAAGATGGAGGAACTTGCAAAACAGCAACCTGGATTTCTAGGTGTAGAAAGCTCACGTGATTCATCTGGCCTAGGGATTACAATTTCTTATTGGGAATCACTTGAAGCAATTGAAAATTGGAAGACGAACGCCTTACATATAGAAGCGAAAAAAAGAGGGCGTGAGCAATGGTATGAAAACTTTCATCTACGAATTTGCCTTGTGGAGAAAGAATATAAGTTTCAGGGAGAGGTTTTGTGACTATGAAGAGAAAAATTAGCTCTCGTTGTTGTTCATGAGATATATGGTGTGAATGATCATATGCAGCATGTTATAGACCACTTCACATCATCTAATACAGATGTATTCTGTCCTAACCTTCTACAACTACAAAATTCATTTCATTATAGTGATGAAGAAAAAGCATATCATCATTTTATAAATCACATTGGATTTGATTACGGAAAAGAAAAAATTGAAGAACTCATCACCAGTCTTTCCAGCAGTTACACACATATTGGACTTATCGGCTTTAGCATTGGTGCGACAATTGCCTGGCTCTGTAGTAGTAATCCAAAACTAGATTTTATCATTGGCTGTTACGGTTCCCGTATACGCGACTATGTTCACATTAAACCTATATGTGCTACATTACTAATTTTTCCTGAAAAAGAAGCGAGTTTTTCAGTACCCTCCTTGATCAAAACATTACATCAACAAAACAACCCGTTATTAGAAATAAAACACCTACATGGTAATCATGGATTTTTAAATCCGTATACAGTAGCATATAACGAACAATCTACAAAGCAAGTATACAATATAATAGATTCATTTCTTATGAAAGCTATCTCGTAAAGGAGTTTCATATGTCACTTACATTACTATTATTCATATTCATAATAATTCCCTTTATTTCAGTATTAGCTCTCATTTTTATGACAGTAAGAAAAGGGACATTTTTAAACCGACCACACTTACAATCATTCATCGTATGCGCTTTATTTTTTACAAATTGGATATTGTATTTAACAAATTTGTATTCATTACTACCTGAGAAAGTTAGTCAGTTTATATTCTTGCCCATTTGGTTTTTTCTTTGTGTTTTAGGCTTCATTGTTTTCGTACGCGAATGGAAAAATAATCGGATTTTCTCCATATCTATCGGGTTTCTTTCTTTTATTAGTTTTTTATTTGGATTATTGTTGTTAGTTCTTTCGGGAATGTAAAACATAAATAATCACCATCCAAACATTAAGAGATATACTTTGCCGTGAGAATAATTGCAGGAATATACTAGAAGAATTATACAAGATGTAAGAATCTAAAAACAGAAGGAAGAAAAGCCCAACATCAACTTTTCTTCCTTCTATTTTTACCTTTAGATTTCACTGTCACTGATTCACAAGGTGTATAATAAATTTGCGGTGTTGCCTTATCAACAAACATCATAAACGTAATGAATCCAATAATAAAGAAAATAAATAGCGTTAATAAAATAGCACCTATCGTTAAAAGTATCATAACACCACCCCTATATGCTTCATGTTATTACACTGTTCGCCATTATATGAATGGAATCCTTGTTAGAAAAAGAAACGTAACAAAATAATCACAATGACTCCTGTTAATACCGTTCCTAATAAACTACGAGTATATATCGCTACGAAAAAAGTCGGAATTGCCGCAATGATATAATCCCACTGCACCGTCTCGTGCATAAATAATACTTGCGCTAAAAGTGCTGCTAATATCGCAATTGGTATGTAATTTAACCATTTCAAACCCCAGTCTGGAATTTGTAGTTTACTAAATACGAGTAGAGGTAAAATACGTGGTACGAGTGTGACAGCTCCTGCCGCAATTAAAAGTAATAATATATCCAATCTTATTTCCATTTTTCAATCACCACCCCAATTGTCGCAGCTAACAGCGTTGCGATAATAACTGCTATACTATCTGGCATAAACAAGTGTGAAACGTATGCAATAATAATAGCTACAATTGCAACAGTAAGATGAATTGCTAGTTTCGGTTTACTACTTATTAGCTGAAGAACAAATAATCCGATAAACATTGCTGGTAGTGCATAGTCCATCCCGTATGTATGAGGATCTGGTATCCATTCACCAAAGAGCCCGCCGATAATTGTAGCGATAATCCAATTTAAATATGCCGTTACGTTTAGTCCCAGCATCCACCTTTCACCTAAATAGCCTTTTTGCGCTGCGTGCTGCACTGCAACACCGAAAGTTTCATCAGTAATTTGCGAACCGATTATTAAGTTTTTAAATAGAGGAATTTTCGTGAAATAGGGTGCAAGCGCAGCGCTCATTAATAAGTGGCGTAGATTAACAAAAAATACTGTAAAAATGATTGCTGAAGCAGGTGCACCGGCTGCATACATACCTGCTAATATAAATTGGGCGGAACCTGCATAAATTAAAGTGGACATAAAAGCAATTTCTATAACGGAGAAACCAGCTGTCTTTGCAATAACCCCCGCTGCTATACCGATGCTTAAATATCCAAATACAGTTGGTAAACAATCCTTTACGCCTTGTTGAAATGTATCATCGCTCTGCAATGTTATATGTGCCTGAGCTTTACTCACCTTTTTCTCCCTCCATTTCTTCCATACTACGTTTCCCTGTTACAACATGAACTAAATCTATATTTTCACGCCATAATGTATCTAGCTTATCAGCACCAAACTCTTTCGTAATTTCTTCCACCATAATATCGTGCCGAACATACTCTGTAGCAACGAGAACTAAAGCTGGATCATATGTTGTAACTGCCCATGAAGTGCTATCATTTGAAAAGTTAGCAATTAAAACTTCTTCTCCATCACGCGCGATAACAGTTAAATGACCACCCATTCTCTTTTCAACAACGTGAGGCGTCATATAATTATGATGAAATGTCGCTCCTATTTTTGTTTTCGGAGCACCAAATAAGATTGAAAATATATGTACTCCTTCCGCTTCCCTTTTATGAATAAACGGTTCAATCTCATGCACTTGATCTTCCCATACAGAAATCCATAACTCTTCCTTCGTCCTATTAATTATATTGCATATTTCTTTCAAAACACGGTCATTTGAGCGAATATGCGAAATTACATCTATTTGTCGCTCTTGCTCTAAACAATTTAATTTTGCATTTAAAAATTCAAAAGACCTTTCAAAGTCTTTTCGCATTCGATCCATTAATTCAGTAGCTGCTACAGGTACGTATTTCACTGGCTCAGAAGGAACTAAATGCACTGCGCCTTTATCCATCAACTTACCAAGTACCTCATAAATCATTGAACGGGGTACTCCTGTTTGTTTACTAACTTCATAACCTGTTGCTGGATAATGTTTTAATAGACCAATATATGCTTTACATTCATACTGAGAAAAACCTAGCTTATGTAATTCCTTTATAATTTCATCCATTAGTAATCCCTCACAATCTCTATAGCTCTAAACTTCACTCCCCAATAGTAGTTATTGCTATAGCTACTAATATAAAAAAGAAACCTCATACAGTCAACTGATAATTCTGAATTTTTAACCGAAACTTATTTTTACTCATAAAAGAAAGACTCCCGCTATCGGGGAGTCCCTTATCTCAATATTTCATTCGCTTCTTTTTCATAAATTTTATCAAATGAAGTCATAAGACGCTGCGATGCTTGAATCATTTTTTGATTCGTCATTAAATCTGCCATTTCTTTCGTCATATCTACATTTGAATTTTCTAGCATATGATTACGTACTGCCCCTGTTCCGTTCGGTAAATCAGCAACGTTTCCTTCTGCTAGTGTAAAGCTTTTATTTTCACGTTGCACAAGGCGAGCTTTCGCTTCTGCATCTACCGATTTTGTCTGCAACTGTGCAATTACTATTCGCTTAATATCCGGGTCCTGCAGAGTTCCCTCGTTAATTTCTCTATAAATTTCCCCATTATTAGATACGAAAAAATCTATATTTTCAGGAATACGAATACGTTCATTATTCACGTCCATTACGAAAGCGCCAGACGATGTTTGTAAATAACGCTCACTATTTATTGTGAAATTTCCATCTCTTGTTAAAAATGTTTCATCATTTTTTGAAGTAACGAAAAATGATGATGTGCCTGCTGCACCGTCATCTATAAAGAAATCTGTAGGGCTATTTGTAATTTGTACATTTCCTTGCGCTAAATTCACATGACTCGCAGCTGGTACGACAGCGTAATCGACCGAACCGATATTTGTCGTAGCCCCGTCTCCACGGCGATATGTATCTTGTACATCAAATACTTTAGAAGTCATGTTTTCTGCTTTAAATCCTGTCGTTTGGGCATTTGCGACGTTATTCGCATGAATATTTAAACGTTGCATGTAATTCATCATACCCATAGAACCTATATAAAGACCGTTCATACTCGTTTGAATAAGGCAAGTGCCTTATTCTTCACCTCTTTTCTTACGATGTTTGTAACATTTGTTTCGCTAAATGTTCAGCTGTAGCGATATGCATATGTTGCTTCACGTCTTGTCCATCTGTCATTAATACAATTGGGGCTGATGATACAGCTGGAATTTTCAACAACTCACCACTACTTGCTGTTTCATCAAATTTCGTAAATACGATACCATCAATATGAATATCTTTAAAGTTCGTAATGATTTCAATCATATCTTTACTTTTCATAGAAGCTGATAACGTTAAACAAATATAATCTGGCTCTACTTGCCCCATCGTCTCGATCATTTCTTCAACCGTTTCTGACGTACGATAATTTTTTCCCGCTGTATCAATTAAAATATAATCGACGCGCGCTTCTTCTTTAAAATAAGTAAGCGCCCGTGTCATTGCGGATTCATCTCGCACAGCAATTACTTCTGATCCGATTGTTTTTACGTAATCTTGTAATTGCTGCACTGTCCCAATGCGAGAGTGGTCTGTTGTAATAAAACCAACCGTTTTTTTCTTCCCATGAAACTGCCATGCCATTTTCGCAAGTGTCGTCGTTTTTCCGACTCCAGTTGGACCGATTAATGCAATTGTTTGTACCTCTTTTTCAAATACGTTTTCCGTATTGAAATGAGATCTCATATCTTCCAATATGTATCCGATCACTTCTTCTTCCGTAATCATCGTTGCACTCTCAAACTTCACTTTTAACTTTTCAGCATATGCATGAATAAAATATTGTTCCACATCATTTTGCTCTAACATCCGAATTACTTTTTGAATAATAAACGGTACAGATTCCTGCTTTTCGTTTTTTATAGCTACCTCTTCTTTCTTTACAGGAATAGCTTGTTTCACAGCAGGTTGTTTTTTCGTTACTTTCGTCTCCTCCGTATGTTTCACAACGACGATTCCTTTTTCAAACAGTTGTAATAGTTTTTCTTTTTTTCTTGCCCATTCTTCACTATTTCCTGTTTGCATCGCCGCGTACGACATAGAAGTCGTTACATTTTCTAAATTGTGTAGTACCGATTGAATCCCATTCGCCTTCACGATTTCTTCAGAAGGCTTACCTACAACATCCATTAATTGTTCATGAAATTGAGCTACGCCTTCGTTACTTTCTTCCTGTTTATCTTCAGGAAAAGCGACTAACATTTCATAATTCTTTTTCAAAAAAAACGGGATAAATGGGTGAGACATATCAACTTCATTTGCATCAACTTTTGGCTCGTAAGGATATTTTTGATGCTCTATTTCCATTAATTCTGCCGTATTATGCAATTTACAGTTCCCGTTATTGTTGTCACACACCGTACAATAAAGTAAATGATTTTCCAATAAGCGGTCCATCACCTCATGCTGCGCTGCCTTCGCACTAATAGAGGACAACTCAATATTCATACCGTCCGTCACTACTGTAGAACACGAACGTACCAGCTTTCCATTCACTTCTACAATACAAGTATCACACGTTTGAATCGGATCCACTTCCGGCACGTAACAAATTTGTGGATGTTCAATTTCGTTCTCATTAATAATGCCTAGTATAGTTGAACCAGGCTCAGCACTATATTCTTTGCCGTCAATTGTAATATGAACCATGCTGTCGTTCGTGGTTCCTCCCCCTTTTTGAGAATAAAAAAACTCCACCACGAAAATATACGCACCACATTTTTGGTACGTTATCATCATGGTGGAGTAGTTTATTAGCACATCTTACTAAAATACCAATCCATTTATTCATAAATAAAATGATAGATTCATAACAGGTCATATCACGATTCCATCTTTAACACTGTAATTATAGCGTTAAATTGAAAAATACACAATATAATTATCGTTAAAAAGAACAAAGCACATAATGCTCTGTCCTTTTTATTACCTTTCAGGATTATTCTGAGCTGACTTATTTCCCGGTGCAAACCAACCAATTAGTGCAATACCGACTAATACTCCGTAGAAGATTAAAGTCCAAGTTGTACTGTGCGGGAAATCGTGGTTTAAAATACCAATATCCTCATGAGCAAGTGTAATTACAGCAAGTTTGACGCCGACCCAGGCAACAATTGCATATGCTGTTGTTTCCAATGCTGGACGTTTCTCAAGTAATTGTACAAACCAAGTTGCCGCAAATTTAATTAAGATAAGTCCAGCAATCCCTCCGAGAAGTACAACGATGAACTGTCCTCCATCCATACCACCGAAATCTTCTAGCGGTGAATCCGGAAGACCGAGGGCAAGAGCAACCGCAGCTAATATTGAATCGATCGCAAAAGCGAGGTCAGCTAATGCAATCTTTCCTACTGTGAACCAATAGCTTTTACCTGCCGCTTCCTTTTCATCTTCCTCATGAATATTTTGATTGTCTTTTCCGAATTGCGCCTGAATGACATGCTTTAATCCTAAGTAAAGAAGATAGGCTGCTCCTATCGCCTGTATCTGCCAAACATTTGCAATAAATGAAATGGCAAAAAGGGCTGCAAATCGAAAAGCGAAGGCCATAATGATCCCGTAATTTATAGCTCGTTTTTTCTCTTCTTCGGGTAAATGCTTGGCTATAACTGCTAGTACAAGGGCATTGTCAGCCGATAACAATCCTTCTAATCCGATTAGAATTAATAATGCCCAAGCATACTCTAGCCATATTGAATCCATCCGCTTCTCTCCTTTCTAAAACTAAAATTAGATAAGTGCTTTGCTATCAATAGAATTTCCTATTAAGCCAAATTAAATGCTAAAATTTATGGCTAAAACATTTTGACAGTTACTTTGCTGTCCTCTATTTGTTATAATTTCAACAAAAAAACAGGTTTATATTGCGGTTTTCATCCATATCAAAGCCGTAAACTAATGATATGGACTGTTTTTCCAAGTCAAGTCGATAACTAATTTATTGTTAACCATAAATTATTAATTTAACGCATTATCCGAAAGAAGTCTCCTTCCTCAAGCGTTGTTAAGGACAATAGTCCAACGGTAGGTGGGAGATGAATTTCGGTTTGGTGTAGCCAAAAAAAATTGGTTTTCCTATTTATTTCGCCTCTGATATAATCAGCCTTATAAGAGGTAAAGTTTGGTATAACAATGAAATTAGATAATAATAACGCAGTGTTCATGTAGTGTTATCACATTTGGTGGTTCGCTGTAGATAAAGTAAAGCAGTCTATGGGAAATCAAGGTAAAAAGTGAGATGAACTGATATGACAAAGCATAATAAGGCATACAAATTTCGTCTGTATCCAACAGAAGAACAAGCAAATCTGATACGTAAAACTTTCGGGTGTGTACGCTTTGTGTATAATAAAATGCTGGCTGAACGGAATGAAGTATACGAAAAGTATAAAGAAAACAAGGAAGAACTGAAGAGACAAAAATTCCCTACTCCTGCGAAATACAAAGCAAAGTATGAATGGTTGAAAGAAGTCGATTCGTTAGCGTTAGCAAACGCTCAATTAAACTTGCAAACTGCGTATAAGAATTTTTTTAGTGGTCAAAGTGATTTTCCTGCATTCAAAAGTAAAAAAAGTAGAAAATCCTATACAACGAATAGGGTAAACAGAAATATTATGTTATTTCATGGTTATATTAAATTACCGAAACTGAAAATGGTACGACTGAAGCAACATAGAGAGATACCGCAAAACCATATCATCAAATCATGTACAATTTCTATGACACCTACTGGTAAATACTATGTGTCCATCTTGACTGAATATGAAAAAGAGATTGTACAAAAAGAAGTAGAAAGTGTGGTTGGATTAGATTTCGCAATGGCTGAATTGTATGTGAGTAGCGAAGATGAGAAAGCCAATTATCCTCGCTTTTATCGTCAGATGTTAGACCGATTAGCAAACGCACAACGAGTATTAGCAAGACGTGTGAAAGGTTCAGCGCGTTGGAATAAACAACGCGTTCGTGTAGCTAAGTTGCATGAAAAGGTCGCAAATCAACGTAAGAATTTTCTTCATCATAAGTCCAAAGAATTGGCTACGAATTTTGACGTTGTAGCAATAGAAGACTTACATATGAAAGGAATGTCACGAGCACTTCGCTTTGGTAAAAGTGTTGCGGACAACGGTTGGAGGATGTTCACAACATTTTTAGCATATAAGCTACAAGAACAAGGAAAACAACTTGTAAAAATAGATAAGTGGTTTCCTTCTACAAAAATGTGTAGTAGTTGTGGAAGCAGAAAAGATATGTCACTATCTGAACGCACGTATGAGTGTACTTGCGGACTAAAAATAAGTCGTGACTATAATGCAGCTATGAATATCAAAAAGGAAGCTATACGCTTATTAGCGTTGGCATAAATAGTAACAAAATAACCTTTGGAACAAGGGAGTTAGCTCGGCTGTCCTAGGACGAATTCGTTAGCTATCAAAAGTAACGATTAACCGAGAAGCCCCCACTTCAAGTAATCTCGTAAGAGATACTAAGTGGTGGGTAGTTCACGTTTCACTAATAATGTTTTTACAAAATACATTTTTCTTTTTTTAGAGCGATTCCATACAAAACAAAAGGGAAATACATATACACTATGTATCTCCCTTTTATTTTGTACCCAATTTTTTATTGTGTTACGGTCATAACTTGTCCACTGCGGTCAACCATAATTTTCATTTTGCCGTCTTGTGCGTTATATAACCCTAGCTTCTGTAGATCTTGTTTGCACTCTTTTACGAAGTAAGGCAATGTGCGAATTTGATCGATGTCAGAGCTCGTAATGAAATGAATTAAATGATGCGTCATTTCTTTAATATTATGAACAAGTTCTTCTTTCTCTCGCCTTAATCTTTCATTTTCAGCCTGTAGCGACTGTAATTGCCCTTCAAGACCACGTGCATTTTTTTCATCTTTCGAACGATCTGCAGCCATGCTAGAAAGCTTATAAATCCCTTCCATGAACTGGTGTAATTCATGTTCTTTCTTTTCACTACATTGACTAATAGTTTCAAAGTTGTCAACGATACCTGATATAACTGTTACGAGGCTTTTTTCATCCTCTTCACTTCGAACGTCTTCTTTTACTTCTTGTTTGCTTTCTTGTTTCGTCTGGGCAATCGTCTCTTTTACAGATATATATTTTCGTTTTCGCCCCGGCTTTTGTTTTTCAATATTTTCAAACGGGATCTCTTGTTTTTTTAATTTATAATACGTGTTTTGCAATTGGCTTTCCGTTTTTTGAAAAATATTCAGTTCATTTTTACTAACATATTTTGAAATATTTACGATGTTTAAGTCATGACGTTGACAAAATTGATATACTTCATACAATAGTTCTAGTTCAGACTTCAACCAAGTAATCGCTGATTTTTCATATACTCGCATACCACCATTTTTTTCTATATCTATTTGAAATAATACCATTCTATTATATAAATCAATTAGCTCTTCATACCCTATTCGGAATTGTTTCTCTATTTTTTTAAATTCCGCTTCTAATTTCATATCGTTCGTTTTATTATTTGAAATGTTTTGTAAAAGACTTAATACATTAATTGCTGTGTGGTGATACATAATCTGTGCCACTCCCCTCATCCTCTCACAATTCTCATCGGACTCCTATGTCTTTTAAGAAAATAGAAATTTTTGCATATCCATATTATAACATTTCAGAATTATCCGTCAAATAATCAACATACAAAAGGGTATAAAAAGTATCAAAAAATGATTTTTAACAAATATTAAAAAATAAAAAATGGCTACTCAAAATATTATATCAGCAAAACTCCACTTAATTATATTATACGGTATTTAGAATATATTTTCACCGAAAAAGTTTACGTCACCACAAAATCTTATAGCTAAAATAATTGGACATCAAGTAAGAAAACCCTCACCTTTATAGTAAAATATCCATATATATATCGGTTCAACTTGTTTGACTTCTTTATATTCAATTGGCTGTACGACTGATGCAGGAATTTCTTCCTCTTCAACAACTTCCTCAGCTATTTCTTCTTGCTCTTCCACCATCGGATAAAGAAGTCGTCTAACCATTTCTTTTGCTTCTGAAATTGGTAGTATTTGATACATCTTTGATTGAAGTAGATCACCAATTTCAAGATTGAATGTAATTTGAACGAGCTCGTCCACTTCCATCGTTTCTCCCAAATATTCCATTTCTTCTTTTAACGAAACAAATTTAACGTCTGGCGGTGTCATATCCATTTTGTCTTTAAACATTTCTGACATTGCTTTTGCAGCATCCCCCACGCTGGAGCGAAATCACCGATTTTATCTAATAATGTTGCTCCTTTTCTTAACTCATACACCTCTGTTTCAACATCCTTCATTAATACTTCTTTTAATTCTGCTTCATCATATCCACTTAACATTAAACGAATCCCCTTTTGAATAAAAGGATTGTCTACTTGCTCTCCATCAACTTCTAATGAGAGTAAACCATGTTTTTTAGACTTTTTCGAAAAATCAACGAACAAATCCGTTAACTGTTCTAAATCCTCCTCTCTTCTATGTAAAACAGTAAAAATACTTTTCGTATATTTTTTTATTTCTCCAAATCTATATGCCACCACAATTGTCGCTGTTGTTCCCCCTATAACAATTAAAATAGATGAAACATCTAAAAAATTTTTAAAAGCGTTTATTCCACCACCGCCAAGCATGATCGCCGCAATTACAATGACAAAACCTATTAAAATGCCAAATGGGCTAGAAATATCAAACTTTCTCTTTTTCCTTTGTGGCCTAACTAACACTTGATTTTCGTCTCCCATATTCCTGCCCTTCCTTTTCGTTTTTATAAAACATTTTTTTATTTTAATAATACGTTTTCATATATAATAACCATTATACGACTATCATCTATTTATCGCAATATACTCATAAAATTGACACATTTCATTTCTATACTAGAATTATAATATAGCAATGTGAGGAGGATCCCTATGGAACATAATATTTTACAGGTCATTGCATTAGCAGAAAAACTAAAATACGAAATGCGACACAGCTGGCTCTCTAACGGACGTCAAGAAAGTGTTGCAGAACATACATGGCGTATGTCGCTAATGGCCATCTTAGTTGAGCCTTATTTAGATCAAAAAGTAAATATAGAAAAATTACTTAAAATGGTCATTATTCACGACCTTGTTGAAGCTGAAGCAGGTGACATCCCCGCCTTTGACACGATGAATAGCCGTGAATTACAATTACAAAAACAAAAAAATGAGCAAGAGGCCATTTTAAATATTAAACGTACATTAGAAGGTCCTCTTGGGGAAGAATTACACGATTTATGGATGGAATTCGAAGCGAAAGAAACGTATGAAGCAAAAGTTGCTAACGCGCTTGATAAACTTGAAGTGAAAATTCAGCATAACGAAGCTGACATTGATACGTGGCTACCAATTGAGCATAAGATGACTTTCCAAGTTGGTAAACATACAGATTTTGACTCTTTCTTATCCAAATTACAAAAACTCATTGAACAAGAAGGAGAAAAAAAATTACTCGCTGCTGGCATTGACGTCGAAGCTTGCAAACAGTAACCGTTTAATTATGAAATAAGACACTCAAAATGAGTGTCTTATTTCATAATTGTTGATACTGCCTGTTTGTAAATAAGTTGTTGCTTCCCATCTACTAACATTAAAATTGTAAATTTATCTACCCCAACTACTTTTCCTACTATTCTTACTCCGCTCTTTAAAAATATAGTAACTGTACCTTTTTCTTCTTTTATTTGTTTATACAATTCTTCTTGTAAACGTTCCAATAACTGTTCTCTCCTTTGTAAGTAAATAATCCTAATATAAAAACTAAAGATTATTCACTTATACACTTTGTCTTTTATATTCATAAACTTATTAATTAATATATCTAAATCTCGACTAAATAACAAAACTTTATTATGTCCTAATCCATATGTTGCAACTAGTCGAATTAATTCTTGCTTATTATTTTCTATAGTATCTTGTAGATTTCTCATCTCCATCTCTTTACAAGCTCCCTTTTCCCATAATATTACTTGTAAAATTATAGTACATTTTTACACATAAAAAAATATAAAAATGTTTTTTTACAAATTTTATATTTGTGAAAAGAAAGTTTAACGTAATTGTAAATTACATCACAATTTATTTAACAACTCGTTCACTTATTATACACTTCCATGTCATCTTACTACTTATCCCACTATTTGCAATCAGTAATACTCCCTATTCAAAATACGATATGACGTATACTGAACATCAAACCTAAATGAACTCACAGGCTTTTGTCTAATTAGAAGTAAGACTTGCTCCTTTTCCATATAAAAACATACTGTATACAGTAATCCATTAATTATATAGATTAATTTACTAAAAAGGAGGAAAAAACATGAGCTTTGGTGGTAGTTGCGCTGGTTTCGGCGGGGGATTTGCTTTACTCATCGTACTATTCATCCTTCTAATCATTATCGGATGTAGCTGTTGGGGTGGCGGGGGATTCGGATATTAATATAAAATATCCTTTCCGTTAAGCTCAAAATGGATGAGTGCGTTAGCTAAAAACTATACGAAAACAGCTCATATTTGAGCTGTTTTTTCATACTTTCGTATGAATTTATATCCTTCTTTTTAGCGATTTCAATAAACAAAACATCGTTTAATATGAAATAAGAAACATTATTACTAAGGAGGATTATAATGATTAAAGGTCTTTATGAAGCACATTTACCTGTCCATAATTTAGAAGTTTCAATACCTTTTTACGAATCACTAGGGCTAAAATTATATAAAAGAGACAAGGATATCGCCTTCTTTTGGATTGTAGAAAATGAAAGTTGGCTTGGCCTTTGGGAAGGAAAAGAATACAAAGTTAATTATCATCCATCCTTACGACATATCGCTTTCCAAGTAAGCTTACACGATTTAGAAAACGCGATACACTGGCTAAATCAAAAAGGAATTTCAGCAAGGAAAGACTTCGGAATGGAACCAATTGAGCCTATCGTTTTTCCCGAACTAGCACACGCCTCTGTATATTTTAACGATCTTGATGGAAATAGTTTAGAATTTATTGCAAAATTACCTATTGGACTACCCAAAGCAGAAAAAATGTATTTAAGCGAATGGAAAAAGCATGTACAAACATCACCAATAGATAGGGATTAGTTTTTATGTCAGCGCAATCAGTTTCTTATTCCACACTGCTTAAAACAAATAAAAACTTCAAAAAACTATTTTATGGTCAAACGTTAAGCGTACTTGGAGATTGGTTTCATACTGTAGCTTTATTAACATTCGTCTATAGCATAACAGAATCTCCTTTTATGATAGCGCTCACTTTTATGAGTAAAGGATTACCTCAACTCCTTCTTAGCCCATTCATAGGTGGAATTGTAGACTGTTTTTCCAAAAAGAAGATTATGATTTCCACCGATATTCTACGAGGGATTATCGTCCTCACTTACTTATTTGCATTCTATAAAATTGAGATTATTTTCGTTTCTAATATATGTTTATCTGTACTCTCTTGTTTATTCGAGCCTGCTAAGCAATCAACTCTAAAGAATATCGTGCATCGAAATCATTTAGTAACCGCTAACTCTCTTTCTAGTACAATCAATGGTTCTATGTCTATTATGGGGGCTTCTTTAGGTGGGATTATTGCACAATCTTTAAATATTGAGATCGCTTTTTTAATGAACAGCCTGTCATACTTTATTTCAGCCTTTATTATTTATAAAATGAATATCCCTTCTCGTAATACTTTTAACACGAAAAAAGCATTTATTACTGATATAAAGGATGGTTATACATACATATTACAAAGAAAAATTATTTTAACATTAATTCTTGTCGGAATTTCATGGGGCATTATTGGAGGCACTTATCAGCTGCTTCTAACAATCTATGCCGAAAGAATTTTCCACTCTAACATCGGAATTTTATATACAGTTCAAGGAGCGGGACTTATGATTGGTAGTCTTCTCGTTAACTTATATATATCTAAAAATGAAGAAAAAATGAAAAGAGCATTTGGTTGGGCCTATTTACTACAAGGATTTTTCTTTCTCGGATTCATTCTATCCGATCAACTTATTATCGGTATCATTACATTACTCTGTATGCGTATAGCAGGAGGAATCATCGTTCCACTTGATACGACATTGCTACAAACGTATACGTCAGAAAACATGATTGGTAAAGTTTTCTCATTCCACTACTCCATTTACGGATCTCTTATTCAGTTATCAATGTTTATAACAGGATGGCTTTTAGAAATATTTTCTCCGCAAATAATCGGTAGTTCGCTAGCTATATGCTGTATTTTCGTTAGTTTTATATGGCTTTTCTTGTTTTATCGCGGGGAACTTAGTGAAGAATCTACTATCACTTAATGAGGTTGGCCTAAAAGTAGCTAAATAGCTACTAGGGTTAACCCCATTTTTATTTGAAGGAAAAGCGAAATCGATTCAAGTCTCTATTACCAATCAAAAACAGAGAAAAGAAGTTATATGACAAACGAAAAATAGATGTGAAATGGTGACTTCTTTCTGTTGCACATAACTTATGGAAATGGACAACAATAACTCAAAAAAAGCCCCTAAAACAGATTCATAGAAAAAATCAACAAATTTACTTGTATATGAAGCATTTACTCATCCATATAAAGGTGAATAAAAAGAAGATGTCTCCAAAAGGTCATTTTTAATGAACTTTTGGAACACTCCCATTCTTTTTCATTATTACAACATAGTTGCAGACTAACGGGGACGACTTTTACAGTTTATTTTAGAATCAATTACAAGATAGTTGTGAACTATCTGTTCATAAGTTGCTATGCATTGTATGTCCAAAAATTAATTACCCAGATTTTATAGGGGAAGATTTTGATAAAGAATCCATGAATTGTTTTTTAGTATAACGGTAAGTTCTATGAGTATAATAAACTTTTGCAGTAGCAAGATTATCACAAAGAGAACACTTAATTTGATACGAAGCTTTGCTAACATGGGGAGTGTCTAAAAATAGTAATGTTTCTTTCATGTGTGAGGTACAGACCCACATAATGTCACCCCTTCATTAATATTTTACAGTAACACTTACTCTCAAAGCGAAAAATGAAAAAATCTTTACTTTGTGGAGTCACTTTCTTCTTAAATTTATCTGGCCTTCATTTCTTCAATTGTTCTGCAATTATCTCATCCCAAGAGGTCGAAATATCTTTACTTGTTTTACAGGGCTTTTTTAGCTGATTTTTTCTGCCTGCCTACAATTATTGCGTTTTCTTTCGGAAAATTTTTTATCAGTTTTATATGATAAAGATGATTTCTAGAAACATCTATTAAACATAAGCTCCTACCCAAGTCGCTCCTGTTTGTCTACTTCTGAATATTTTATCATCATAAATTCATTGACCACTAAATCTAACTTTTGGCTGAATTCAACGGTTTTTTGATTAGTTAATCCATATTTCTGCGCTGATATTTCCATTTCGCGTTTGAATTGATTGTATTCATTTAAATTTTTTTCAGCTTCATGAAGCTTCCTCCAATCATAACGTAAGCATAATATTTTCCGTAAATCGTATAAGGTTTGAGAGCGCTCTTTAAAGATTGAATGGCCCACGCTTTGCTATTCAACTAAATCAAACCCGATAATTTCTTTTATTAAGCACGATTGTGCAATTTGCCACAGAAATTATATAGGGCTGATACGTGTAAAAACTCTCATTCTTTCAAAGATAGGAATTTTATGTTTATTTACACTTTTTGCTCAAGAAGTTTTCGGGTATAGATGGTTACCCATTTCCTTGGCAACAGGCCCACAGATTTAGCCATAAGTTTATTTTTAAAGCCCGGGATGATTACCCTTTTATTCTTCATTAATCCTTCAAAGCCGCACTTGGCAACCGTTTGTGGATCCAACATGTTCTTATTGAACACCTTCGTGCCTGCCCCGGAGAATTGCTGCGTGAGTGTTGTTTTGGTGAAACTCGGACATAGCACTGAGACTTGAACACCGGTTCCTTTCAGTTCTTCAGCAATCGCTTCCGAAAAGGATAAGACGTACGATTTACTCGCTCCATACATCGACATTCGTGGAACTGGCTGAAAGGCCGCCAGTGAAGCCACATTTAAAATTTTACCTTGCTTTCGTTTCACCATGTCATCCGCAAAAAGTCTGGTTAAATACGTAAGTGAAATCATATTGAGTTGCAGATATTCCATTTCCTTCTGAATATCCACTTCCGTCATAAGTCCGAATCCGCCAGCTCCGGCATTATTAATCAAAATATCGATGTCAATTCCCTCGGTTTTCAAGTGTCGATGCAAGCTCTCTACCGTTGTATAGTTGCCTAAATCGCCGGCAAAAGTATTTACTTGCATACCATAATCCTTTTTTAAATTCACGGCTTGTTGCTCCAACAACGTTGCGTCTCTGGCGACTAACACCAAATTATAGCTATGACCTGCGAAAATTTTAACGAATTCCAAACCAATTCCTTTTGTAGCACCTGTAATTAAAACAGTTTCTGTTCTCATCCGTCTTCTCCCCCTGTTTTATTTATCCAGTTGAGCAATGAGAAATTGCTTTATCCCTGCCTTGAACAACAGATTCAGAATCTGTTACATCCAGTGCTAGGACAAGGGCTCGTTTCCCTAATACTTTGATTTCTTTCACAACTTTCTCGTAAACCCCTATACAACGTGAACATACTACAACGTTTGCATCTTCCTTTACCAACACAAATGCTTTCAGGATCCGTTAACCCGCTACTACCTTCAGTAACTATTTCTGTCCCGTTAAACCAAACAATTGTTTAGATACCATTCTAGATATCTTAAATTTTTAGAATGTTCCAAATTTTACAAAACTTATTATTGTTATCAATTATACTTATAAATTATAATTAAATAAAATTAAAGATTTTAATCTGTAAGTAAGTAATACTAATATTCGAAAAGGGGGGCGGTCATGAACATTGAGCAATTAGTATATATTATTGAGGTCTCAAAACACAGTTCTCTGACTAAAGCAGCACAGAATCTTCATGTGACCCAATCTACGATTAGCCAATCCATTACCAGCTTAGAAAAGGAGTTAGGGATAAAGATTCTTAATCGCTCACGGGGCCACGGTGCTGTACCAACCGATGAAGGTAGAATCATTCTAAAACTTGCCTACGGAGTACTGAGAAAAATTGAAGAAATAAAGGAGACAGCCAGCTCATTCAACTCCATGGAAGTGGGAGAACTAAGGTTATCTTCTTTACCCGGATTGACGACGTTTCTAGTGAAAGCCATAGCTGCTTTTAGACAGGAATATCCACATGTAAATGTGGAGGTTACCGAAAAAAGTGGACATGCTGTAATTGAAGATATTCGACAGCATAAAACCGACATCGGACTGATTACGTATTCGCCCGATTTAAATGTAAATATGGAAGGAATAGCTTTTGAAACACTATTTGAAGGGAAACAGAAAGTATATGTTTCCAAGCATTCTCCCTTAGCGTTTCTTGGTACCATAACTCCTCATGATATACTTGATCAAACTCTCGTTACATATAAAGGTGAATTTATGCAGTATTTTGTTCAAGATTTCTTTAACAAATATAAACCCTTAAAAATCCTATTTACATCAAACAATATGGATGGAGTTCTCCAAGCCATCATCGAAAGTCTAGCTATTACATTTGCTCCTGATTTCGTAATGAAAAATTATCCCCCTATCAACAATGGTGATATTATTCCTGTTGATTTGATAAATCATAGGACTGTAAATATTTCTTTAGGAATGGTTCGATCAGAGAATAAACATTTATCCACTTTTGCCAACAAATATATTCATCATCTAAAATCCCAAATTATTAAGAGTTAAAAAAGAAAAAAGAGGAGCATCTTCGTCGCAGGAACGTCGAGCTTCTCTTTTCTACGAATCTATCCTTTAAAATTTAGTCACATCGACAGGTTCAATTCCTTCAGCTGCGCAATGATCATGGTATTTTTTCAGAAATGACTCCCAATTATCTCTGGCAATAATTTCTCCATTCTCACCTAAATAGTCTAATGTTCCTTCAACAATATTAAGCGTAATAACTTCTTCATCCCCTACAGCTTGAGGTGTATGGGATGAGCCAGCTGGCTCATAAACGACATCACCAGCTTTGGAGACCCAAGGATCCTCGAGATATCTCCAAGTGCCTTGGACGGTATAAACAATTACCGTACCAGGATGAAAATGAGCAGGAAGTTGCATAGCCGCAGGAACTTTTAATAGCGTAACCGTCTGTCCTGTCACCGGGTTGGCCTTAAGCAATTTAAACTTCGCATCTCCAAAATAAGGAATCCAAGGTAAATCATCTGGACAAATATTATTGGCATGAAATGCCACTACCTCTTTTACATTTTTTACGTTGCTCATTTATATCCCCTCTTTCAATTTTTTTAAAACCAACACATTGATAACGCTTACAATATTTAGTTGATTAATCATTGTGAATTTATCATTTTCAGTGTGTTCATAATTAAAAATTAAGTGGAATAATCATTTTTAACTTATAATTAAATTCGACTAATTCACACCCTCAATTTGATATATTCACGAATTAAGTTTAATTATTTGGGTGGGATTTACTTAGCACCAAGTCCCCCATCAAGAGTCAATATCTGTCCTGTACAATAATCAGAAGCTGCTGAAGCAAAATAAAGGACTGCTCCTACTAAATCTTTGTCTCTACCTAATCTTCTTACTGGAACTTGGGAGGCGATAATCGGACCGGCCTTATGCACAAGTGTTCCCGGTATTTCTGGGTTATTCATTCCAGTAGTGAAAACTCCAGGAGCAATAGAATTCACATGTACACCATGGCGGCCCCACTTAACTGCAAGATCCTTTGTTAAAGTCATAACTGCCCCCTTACTTGTTGTATATCCTACAGAATCTACAGCTTCTGGGTCAGTACCTTTAGAGCCGATTGAAGACGAAATGTTAATGATTTTTCCGTATTCGTTGTCTATCATATGCCTTCCTATAGCCTGACACATTAAAAATGTTCCTGTCACATTTGTATCGAGCATAGCTTGCCATTGTGTTAAAGGCATGTCTGTAGCAGGCGTTTCAAAAACCGTTCCGCTACTGTTGACTAAAATTTCGATTTTCCCAAAATGAGAAACCGCTATCTCCACACCTTGAGCGATAGATTCAGGCACTGTTATATCCAATGATAAGGCAAGTGCTTGTCCTCCTAACGCCTCGATTTCTTTCACAACTTCTTCGCAAACTTCTATACGACGTGAGCAAACTACCACATTTGCACCGGCCTCAGCCAACGCCAGTGCCATTACACGCCCTAATCCGCTACCACCTCCGGTAACCATTGCTGTCTGTCCTGTTAAATCAAACAATTGTGTAGATGACATTCTAGACCCCCTTACTAATTTAGAATATTCAAAATTTTTAAAACTTACTATGTTATTGATTATACTCATAAGTTATAATTAAATAAAATTAAAGATTTTAATGTGCAAATAAATATTATTAATATTCAAAAAGGAGTACAGTATCAATATTGAACAATTACCATAAATATGGACGGAGTTTTCCAAGTCTTCATTGAAAGTTTGACATTACATTTGCTCCTGATTTCGTAATAAAAAATTATCCCCTGTCATAAAAGGTGCAATCATTCCAATTGATTTGGTGATTCATAAGCACTTAAATATTTCTTTTAGGTTGGTTCAATTCAGAGGATACCCTGCTTTTTTTTGCTATCTACGAATCTCCAAATTCTGTCGTACAACCTATTTTACTTCATCTTCTACTTCAATATAATCATCCGAGTAAGTCTCGGACATCTTCTCTTGACAATTCCAGCACTCACTGCGATTCCGCTCCATAATGGCTAATACTTCATGACAATGTACACAACGATCCATTTATGCAGCCTCCTTTTCATATTTACTCCTTTCTTTCCCTCCTCGATCCATCATTGATTATTAAATACTTACTTGCTCCTCTGCTTTTATTGTTGTGTGGCTTTGCTTCGCGGGACGTACAACAATCAAAAACAATAATCCGATAACGAACATACACAAAGCAGTTACTTGAAATCCATAACGATATCCCATTGCCTCAGTCGCTGCATACTGGATGAAATACCCGAATATGAGCGGAGCAATAATACTTGTTGAGCTTGCAAGAGCAACGTAAATCCCTTGTGCTTTTCCGATGTTTTTTGGAGAAAAAAAATCCATCAATATTGCAGGCGCAAGTGAAAGAATGACATACGCAAAACCTGGAGCAAGGGTGAAAAACAAAATGGATATAGCACTTGAATTCACGGCATTTGCTATATATATACAAAGAGCAGATAGCACCATGGTGGAACCGGCAACATTTATTCGTGCTTTACGAATATCCCCAGTTTTTCGATAAATCCGGTCTGATAGCATAGAAAAGCCAATTTGGCTAATAGCAGCGAAAAGAAAAGGTAACGACACAGCTAATTTTAATGTTTGATTATCAAAATGTTGAACCCTAGTAAAGTATGCCGGAAACCATATAGCTTGAACAGACAATAACCAATAGGCACAACCTCCACACAAAATGATAAAAACAAAATTTTTAGATAAAAGATGCGGCAGAAACTGACGCCAAGAAACTTTTGAGAGGGTTGATGGATGCTGCTCCTCTTGATGAAAAGAAGGCAACCCGATTTCTTGCGGACTTTCTTTACCGAAAATGACCCACAAAACTAATACAATCAGTCCAACAATCCCCATAACTAGAAAAGCAGATCTCCATCCATATTGATTGATTAAGGAGATTAATAATGGTGTAGCAATTGCAGGCCCAATTGTTGCTCCACAGAGAACAGCACCAAAGCCTATACCATGTCTATGTTTTGGGAACCATTTTCCCACTATAGCCGTTGATAGAGCAGGGGCTGCGCCTTCGCCTGCTCCCAAGATTATTCTTGTAAAGACTAGCAGGGATAGACTAGAAACAAAAGGTGTAACAAATTGAACAATCAACCATGCCAGCGACATCCAAGTTAACATTTTTTTCGTATTTTTGGAATCGGCCATGCCCCCAAGAATGATAGAAGAAAAGGTGAAGAACCAAAAGAAGGAACTTCCCACCAATCCCCATTGCGAAGGACTTAAATGTAACTCTTTCATTACGGGAACGGAAACCAAACCGATGATAATTTTATCAACTTGGTTGATCATACCTGAAGCAACTATAAATAATAATATAATCCAAGAATATTTTGGGGTGTTCAATATAACAATCTCCCCTTACCTTAAGTTTTCTACAATACCACCAGCTGTTTTCCCACGTACGGGAATACCACCAGGACCTGCTTTACCTGTCTTCTCATCAATAAACATCGCAAAATCACGTGCAACTACTCGGCCATTTGGTATCGTGAGCCATAATCTTAGTAAATGACGTTTACGTTCCGGTTCTTCATAATGTGTATAAAATTAATACAAGGCCCCTTAATTATGAAAGCGTTCTCATATTTTTATAGATTGTTTCCTAATAAAAGATTGACTCCATCTCCCTTCTCAAATTCTTTGTCAAATAAATTATAAATTCTTAAGTACTGTCCTCCTTCTCCGTCTAAACGAAAGTGCTTTAAATAACAACCGATACAACTGTATGGATTGTTATTTAAATTATATTCATAATTTTCAGATAAATAAAATTAAAAGTTTTAATATGTAAGTAAATATCGCTAATATTCAAAAGGGATACAGTTATAGAAAGTAAACAATTACAATATATTTATGAAATCACAAAACACCTCTCTTTACCTATCTTCTTCGCATCTCGCAACTTTGAGATGGACACAAATAGCGGAATAAACAAGAATAGGAGTACGTTCCTCCTCTTGAAGAGCCTATTCGATCGTACAAGACCTATACATTTTAAATAGTAAAGTATCAGTCCTGTTTTCATTATTTATAAAATAATTATTTATATTAGTAATACTTATTTACAAATTAAAATCTTTAATTTTATTTAATTATAATTTATCTGTAGAATTAAAAATAGAAATGATTTAATATTCCGGGAATTAATTTCCAAGTTTAGTCTTTTACGGTTAAATCAAAACGGGGGGTTAAAATATGGACTTAAAGTTATCTGGAAAAAAAGCACTTATTGTTGGAGGAAGCCGTGGGATTGGTAAAGCTACTGCCCGCCAGTTGGCTCTGGAAGGTGTAGATTGTACGATTTGTTCAAGAAACGAATCCTCACTAAAAGTTACAGCAGAGGAATTAGCCCAAGAAACAAATAGAAATATCTACCCGATTGTAGCAGATACTACTGATCCTGACTCTATTCTAAATTTAGTTGAAAAATCAGCAGCAGCAATGGGAGGCATCGATATTTTAGTCAACAGTGGAGCCCGTGTTGGTGGCTTTGAGCCAGAAGATTTTAATAGTATTAAAGATGAACTTATTTTGAAAGATTTTGAAGAAAAGTATATGGGCTATTTTCGGTGTATCCGAGCTGTAGCTCCCTATATGATAGAAAATAATTGGGGACGTATTATAAGTATAAGTGGTCTGGCTGCTAGAATTGGCGGCAATTATTTTAGTTCTGGTCCACGTAATGCATCTGTTGTCCATTTAACAAAATCTGCATCATTGGAATTAGGAAAGCATGGAATTAACGTCAATGCTGTTTATCCAGGGATTGTCGATACGGAAATGTTTAGAAATCGAGTCACTAACGAAGAGGCTTTACGTCAGATGGCCGCACTCAATGCAATCGGTCGCTTGATCACAGTAGAGGAAATTGCTAATGTCATTACCTTCTTGGCTTCACCTTTGGCGGCATCTATTACTGGTGATGTCATTTCAGTAACCGGCGGAATTGGAGATACCGTTTTTTACTAAAAAGCTAGGATAGATATTGTAACTGTATCTTATATTGCCAATAATAGTGTATTTAAAAACGAGCCTCGCTAAAAGCTGGGGCTCGTTTTTTATAACTTTTCGATTTCAATCTATCCCTATTGTATATTTAGCAGTATTCAAGAACTTGTCAATCTTAGAAACCGTTGATTCAATGTTCTTAGAGAAAATAGCCATGTGTGCAAAAAAGCCGTGGATCATACCAGGTTCACATGCATATTCAACTTGTACACCAAATTTTTTCAGACGTTCAGCATAAGCCATTCCTTCATCCCGAAGCACATCATTTTCTGCGGTGATTACGATTGCTGGCGGGAGACCACTTAAATCTTCAGCAACCAAAGGAGAAGCGTATTCATTATACCTGTCCTCATCATTCCTTAAATAATGATCACGGAACCAAACCAGCTGTTCGCGATCTAGCCCAAATCCTTTTGCAAATGTTTGATGGGATTCCGTATTAAACTTAAGATTTGTCGTAGGGTAGATTAAGACCTGCGCAGTGATGTTAGGGCCTTTTCTGTCTCTCGCCATCATAGTAACTACTGTTGCTAGATTTCCACCCACGCTATCCCCTCCGACTGCCACTCTAGTAACATCTCCGTTAAAGGAGGATCCTTTTTCATAAAACCATTCCAATGCCGCATATGCGTCTTCAACTGGAGTAGGGAACTTATACTCTGGAGCGAGACGATAGTTTACAGATACGACAATACTAGCCGTTCTATTTGCGATCATTCGGCAACTTGCATCCACCACTTCAATGTCTCCTAGAACCCATCCTCCGCCATGGTAATAAATAAATATTGGGAAGGGACCTTCCCCCTCCGGTATGTATACCCTACATTTGATTTCTTCATCTTGACTTACCGGTATCATTAAATTTTCTACCTTTGAAACCAGATCTAATTTTACAGCAGGGCGCGGTGCATTGGAAAGCATATCTCTTACTGCCTTAGGATCCATCGTATGAATAGGCGGCATCTGATTATATACTTGTAAATATTTTTCTGCTTGCGGATCTAAATTTGCCAAGAAACATCATCCTCACTTCAATTTATTTTAATACTAACTTGAATATCTCCTAAACCTTTCTTCCTGTCCTGAAACCTTCACTTCATCATAAAAAAACATACAATGGTGATTTTATTCACCTTATTTCGATGAATAAAATCACCATACCGCTTGATATAAAAAAAAATGATGATTTTACTTATCACCAGCTGTTTATCCCGCATTAACTAGCAGTAAGAGCCCAATTGGACGAGCTTTCCATCAGCAGGGGATGAGGCCCCCACTGATAGAAATTTCACTTTATCTATTTACAGGCACTCCTCCAATATAAAACTCGAAATCTGGGGCAATTTTTCTACCATTTGGCATCATAAGCCACAATCTTAATAAATGACGTTTGCGGTCATCTTCTTCATAATCTTCAAATACTGTGCGTGAATGCATAACTGTATAATTATTAACGAATTGCATATCACCTGGTTCCATCATCATATCAATATGCATGTTCTTATCATGAGTAAGGGAATCTAGTAAATCAAATGCTTCGATTTCTAATTTCGTCAAAGAAACGTCTGTTTTTGTTTGTGCAGATTCGATATAATTTCGTATCCATCTGCAGCTCAATTTACCATCGTAATAACTAAAGATTGGTGATGAAACTACTGGAGATGAACTTGGTGTTTCTTCCCCGCGAAGATCATGGAAGAATGGACGATACAGAATTCCAAGATACTCTGGGTACTTCTCAAGAATTTCATTATAAATAGCCATAGAACTTGCGATACTACTTAAACCACCAGATTTCGCTTTGCGAAGGCATAGTAAGCCAACTACATCAGCGAGGTCTGTGTGATAAGGAAGGTGTACATTCGTTTGGTAACCTCGTACACTTGTATTTTTAAAGTCGAGACCTACGTCTTTGATATGCCCTAAAAGGTCACCTTTTTTGCTTTGAATGATTGGAATACCTAGGTAAAGTCCGAGCCCCCAGTAAATGATGCTCGCTTCTTCATCAGTATAACGTTCCATTGGCAATCCACGAATCAATAGGAACCCTCTACCATTCTCCAGCTCGTCAACAAAGTAAGTGATTTCATCAGCAAGATCCGAAATCGGGAAATCTTCTTTTCCAAAATCAGGTGCTTTTAATCCCTTACGCTGAACATGTAATACAGCCTTCTCAAGTGCAGCAATCATTTTCTCGGACAAATAATAAATCCATGAATCATCTTTAGCTAATTCAATACCTTTCCACACTGAACGCCCTTGAATTTTTTCCTTTAAAATGATCGACATAAATAATCCTCCTTTATTAATTTGGTTATTTTCCTACTTAAGATGACTGAATTTTTTTAGCATTAACAATGAAGAAAAGAGAAGTGTTTTAACCGCCTTTGACCCGAGCCTCTCGCTATCTCCCAAAACATCGATAACATTTACACCAATAAGAGTACAGAATATTCTGAATTTTATTTTTACACTTACAAATTAAATACAATTATAAGTAAGTTGTATTAATTTATACCGACATCCAATCTCACAAACAACCCTTTCAAAAAACTAAGTAATAGAGTCATTGACCAAATAATCCATCAGCATAGTTATGGTCACCTTACCTCAATTTGATATATTCACTAACTAAGACGATTCTTCGTTGAAGTTATTACTGTACCTTTGCTTGCCCCTCTGCTTTTATTTTTGTGTTGCTTTGCTTTGCGGGACGTACAACAATCCAAAATAATAATCCGATAACGAACATCCCCAAAGCAGTTACTTGAAATCCATAACGATATCCCATTGCCTCAGTCGCTGCATATTGGATAAAATACCCGAATACGAGTGGAGCAATAATACTTGTTGAGCTTGCAAGAGCAATGAACGTCCCTTGTGCCTTTCCGATGTTTTTGGGAGAAAAAAAATCCATAAATATTGCGGGTGCGAGTGAAAGAATGACATACGCAAAACCTGGAGCAAGGGTGAAGAACAGGATGGACACAGCAGAAGAATTCACAGCATTTGCTAGATATACACAAAGAGCAGATAGCACCATCATGGAACCGGCAAGATTTATTCGTGCTTTACGAATATCCCCAGTTTTGCGATAAATCCGGTCTGATAGCATGGATAATCCGATTTGGCTAATGGCAGCGAAAAGAAAAGGTAGTGACACCGCTAGTTTTAATGTTTGACCATTAAAATGTTGAACTTTGGTAAAGTATGCCGGAAACCATATTGCTTGAACAGACAAAAGCCAATAGGCACAGCCTCCACATAAAACGGTAAAAACAAAATTTTTAGATAAAAGATGCGGAAGAAACTGACGCCAAGAAACCTTAGAAAGGGTTGATGAATGCTGCTCCTCTTGATGAAAAGAAGGTAACCCGATTTCTTGTGGACTTTCTTTACCGAAAATGACCCATAAAACTAGCACAATAAGTCCAACAATCCCCATGGCTATAAAAGCAGATCTCCATCCATATTGATCGATTAAGGAGATTAATAATGGTGAAGCAATAGCTGATCCGCCTGTCGTTCCTAACAGAACTGCACCAAAGCCTATACCATGTCTATGTTTCGGGAACCATTTTCCCATTATTGCCGTTGATAAGGCAGGGGCTGGACCCTCTCCTGCTCCCAAGATCATTCTTGTAAAGACTAGTAGAGACAGACTGGACACAAAAGGTGTGAGAAATTGAATAATCAACCATGTAAGTGACATCCAAGTTAACATTTTTTTCGTGTTTTTAGAATCGGCCATACCACCAAGAATGATAGAGGAAAAGGTAAAGAACCAAAAGAAGGAACTTCCGACCAATCCCCATTGTGAAGGGCTTAAATGTAACTCTTTCATTAGGGGAACGGAAACCAAGCCAATGATAATTTTATCAACTTGGTTGATCATACCTGAAGCAACTAGAAATAATAATATAATCCAAGAATATTTTGGAGTGCTCAACGTATAAATCCCCCCTATTTTTACCATCAAGGGAAAACCTTTTCCTGCCATCTGAAAAGGCGCCCCCCATTACATGAATCAATTGGTGTTCTAATGAATCGATTTATACAGGTAAGTCTTTGTGATTTAAACCCAATTACTTTAAGTTTTCTATAATACCGCCAGATGTTTTTCCACGGACGGGAATACCGCCACGACCCGCTTTACCTGTTTTCTCATCAATAAACATCGCGAAATCATGTGCAATTTCTCGGCCATTTGGCATCGTGAGCCATAATCTTAATAAATGGCGTTTGCGTTCTGGTTCTTCATAGTCTTCGTATTGAGTACGTGAGTGAAGAACTGTATAATTATTGACGAATTGCATATCACCTTCTTCCAACATCATATTATAATGCATATTTTCATCATGAAGGATAGAATCCAGTATGTCTAAAGCTTCGATTTCAACTTTTGACAAATGGATACCTGTTTTCGCTTGTGCTGATTCTATAAATGTACGGACATATCTGCAGCTCAATTTACCATCATAATAACTGAAAATTGGTGATGTAAATACTGGCGATTCACCTGGCGATTCCTCACCACGACGATCAAAGATGAATGGACGACAGAGAATTCCCAAATACTCTGGGTACTTCTCAAGAATTTCATTATAAACAGCCATTGAACTTATGATACTACTGAAACCCCCAGATTTCCCTTTTCGAAGGCTTAATAATCCGACGACATCAGATCCATCTGCGTGAAAAGGAAGATGCAGTTTCGTTTGGTAACCGCGTACATTTGAATTTTCTAAACTCAGACCTTGATCAATGACGTGCCCTAAGAGGTCACCATTTGCGTTTTGTGATACCGGAATGCCCATGTGAAGACCGAGCCCCCAATAAATGATACTCACTTCTTCATCCGTATACCTTTCCATTGGCAACCCACGAATTAATAGAAAGCCCCTCCCATTCTCTAATTCTTCCATAAAGTATGCAATTTCGTCAGAGATATCTGGAATCAGAAAGTCTTCCTTGTTAAAATTAGGTGCTTTTAAACCCTTTTGTTTAATATGGAATAAAGCGCTTTCAAGAGATGCTATTGTTTTCTCGGACAAATAATAAACCCACGAATCATCTTTAGCTAGATCAATACCTTTCCACGCTACTGGTCCTTGAACTTTTTCCTTTAAAATGAGCGACATAAATAATCCTCCTTCAATAATATCGTTAGTTAGTTTCTTACTTAACTTCAATCAATTGTCTTAACTCTCTGCGCAAAATTTTCCCTGTTGAGTTCTTAGGTAACCCTTTAGAAAATTCCACTTGACTAGGAAGCTTGTACTTAACCAGCTTATCCTGACAAAATTGAATAATGTCATTCATGGTGATTCGCTCATCAGTGACTACGACATAAGCTTTTACTTTTTCTTCGTATTCTCCATCGGAAACTCCGATTACGGCCGCCTCTATAACAGCAGGATGTTGATACAGAACTTCCTCCACTTCACGAGGATATACATTGTATCCACCAACAATAATCATGTCCTTCTTGCGATCCACGATGTAGATGTATCCTTCTTCATCCATTGTTGCTAGATCATCAGTGTAAAACCATCCATCTATTAAGACCGCTGAAGTAGCTTCCGGCATCCTCAAGTATCCCTTCATTACGTTTGACCCTTGAACTACTAATTCTCCGACTTCGCCTCTGGGCAATTCTTTTCCGTCCTCATTGACAATTTTGCTCTTGAGTCCTGGTATATTTAGGCCGATAGAGCCTGGTTTGCGGGTTCCCTTTAAAGGATTAATAGCGACAAGAGGAGCAGTTTCCGAAAGGCCATACCCTTCCAAGATAAAAACGTTATATTTGTTTTCAAATTTTTGTAGCAGCTCGACCGGAATCGATGCGCCTCCTGAGATACACAAGCGAATGGATAAGAAATCTTCTGCAGTGGATTCAGGCAATTGCAAGATAAAATTATACATTGTAGGAACTCCAGCAAACACTGTTGCCTTTTTTTCTCGAATGGTATTAATTACATCAAGAGGGCTGAATTTAGGTAGGATCAGGACAGTTGCCCCGCAAGCAATTGGGGCATTCAGACAAATAGTCATACAAAAAACATGGAACATCGGTAGAACAGCTACTACACAATCTTTATCATGAAGTTCAATTAATTCTGAAATGGCGTCTGCATTCGAAGCCAAATTCCGATGTGATAACATCGCACCCTTTGGTTTCCCTGTTGTTCCTGATGTGTATAAAATGACTGCAAGGTCTTCCTGATCAATGAAAGGGCTTAGCCAAACATTATTATTTGTTTCCATCAGATGCTCCCATGTACATTCCTGATCCTCGGCATCTGTATAAATGACTACCTTTAGATTTTTCAATTGTTCCTTTACTTCTGATAACTTCGGTTCTACAGATACGTGAGCAATAACCGCTTTAACTTGGCTATCGTCTAAAATGTAGTTGATTTCCTCTTTGGTATACAAAGGATTCATCGGAACAACAAATGCACCTAATCGTAAAATGCCGTAATACGTAATGAGAAATTCCGGGCTATTTCTTAATAAAAGAGCCACTCCATCTCCCTTCCCAATTCCTTGGGCAGACAAACCAGCAGCCAATTGATCTACCTGCTGATTTAGTTCTTTATAAGTAACACTTTTATCTCTATAGATATAAGCGATACTGTCTGGGAACTTACTTGCACTTCTTTTTAGATTTCCGTCTAAATTAGAACTCATTAAATGATTCCCCCCTTTATTCATATGCAAGTGTTTAAACGGTAACTATTGTGAATATTCAAAATATTGTTACGTTAAGTATACTTATAAATTATAATTAAATAAAATTAAAGATTTTAATTTGTAAGTAAGTATTACTAATATTCAAAAAGGGATGCAACCATGATGTTGGGAGCTCTTCAGCATATGTCGAAAGGATTGAGAGGAAAACTTCCAAAAACTATTTTAAGGTCAAACGTTCAGTATACTTGGAGATTGGTTTCATACTGCAGCTGTATTAACATTCGTCTATAACATAACAGAGTCTTCGTTTACGGATCTCTATGTTTATTACCGGAGGGCTTTTAGAAATATTTTCTCCGCAAATAATCGGTAGTTCGCTAGCTATATGCTGTATTTTCGTTAGCTTTATATGGCTTTTCTTATTTTATCGCGGGGAACTTAGTGAAGAATCTACTATCACATAATAGCATGTATATGTACATGCTATTTTTATGTATGTCGAAATTCACAGGAAAAAGGCGATTTATTTCTCTTACGTTCTAATTTTTTAGAACGTACAATAAAATTAGATTATAAGAAAGGAGCTACCATAATGTTCGAGGATCGACTTACCATTTCAGCTGAACAACAAAAGCTAATTTCCAATGCAACTCGTATTCAAATTCTTCACCTTTTAAAAGACGAAACACTCACTGCAAAGCAAGTAGCTACTAAACTAAATAAATCTGCTGGTAGTGTTCACTATCACATTCAAATTTTATATGACGGAGGGTTACTTGAATTAGTAGATACAAAAGAAAAACGGGGAATTATAGAAAAATATTACAAAGCAAAGTCTGCTCATTTTTATATTGAAGAAGCGGGCACGGAAGGAACAAATACAGGGAGTCACATTGTTTCTCATTTATTTTTAACTCCAGAGGAATTACAACAACTCACTTGGGAGATTTCACAAGTTTTATTACGATGGGAAAACAAAACCGCTCGTCAATCAAACTCTGAAAAGGAATATGCTATTTCCTGCCGTATAAAAAAACAATGAAAGAAAGGTCCATATGCCCATGAAAAATAAACTATTATTATTGTCGGGAACAGGCATTTCTCGTTTAGGTGATTTTATGTACCTCATAGCTCTAAACTTAATGGTGTTAAATAGTACAAACTCTCCCGCTGCTGTAGCAGGATTATGGATCGTTGGTCCAATTGCCACCGTTGTCACAAAAATATGGTCTGGTAGTATAGTAGATCGTTTAAACAAACGGTCAATTATGCTTATCACAGATATGATTCGAGCAGTGCTCATCGGCTGTATTCCACTATTTGATTCTATTTGGGCAATTTATATTTTTATCTTTTTGACTCGTATTGCTACATCATTTTTCGATCCAGCTTCATTCACTTATAAAACCATGCTTATACCAGCTGAAGAACGTGCTCAATTTAATGCTTGGAATAGCCTGTGTACAAATGGGGCTTTTATTATCGGTCCGGCTCTTGCTGGAATACTTCTCACTACATACTCGGCAGCCTTTGTTATTTACTGCAACTCAATTTCATTTCTACTTTCTACCATTCTCATTTACTTCTTGCCAAACATCACATTACAAACAAAGCAAAACAAAGAGGTTACAAATACTTTCGTACAAACACTACGAAGCGATTGGAAACAAGTCTTTTCATTCGCACGGACTGAAACGTACATTATTCTCGTATTCGTTCTATTCCAAGCCACAATGCTTGTCTCAATGGCACTGGATTCACAAGAAGTTGTTTTTACAAGACAAGTACTGTTTTTATCAGATGTAAAATATAGCATGCTCGTTAGTATAACCGGGGCAGCTTACGTTTGCGGTTCATTTCTTGTCTCTCTCTTTGTAAAACGATTACCGATTCAATATTGCATCGGCTTAGGTATGATTTTTACAGCAGTAGGCTATGTGATTTTCGCCTTTTCAAATTCATTTACGGTCGCAGCAAGTGGTTTTATTTTGCTTGGAATCTCTTCATCATTTGCTGGTACTGGATTTATAACATTTTATCAAAATAACATCCCAGTACATATGATAGGACGGATCGATAGCGTATTTGACTCAATAAAAAACTTTATCCAAATCTTTTTCATTTTAGCAATTGGAGCATCTGCACAGTTTCTTTCCGTTCAAATTACTGTGATAAGTAGCTCTTTACTCATCCTTTTCCTTTCCTGTTTATTAGCAATCCGAGTAATGACTCCTTCAAGAGAAAAATATTTTAAACCTACAGGATCATCATTAGAATATTAACTAAACGGAAAAAGCGGCTATTATGCCGCTTTTCACATTAAATATTTTATAAAGTAAAGACCGCATACTTCTCCTCTAAAAAAAGGACAAACCCACGTCTCAGGTTTGCCCTTTTTACTTATTTCTTATTAAATCCTTTCTCACTCAAAAACTCTTTCATATGCATTCTCTTCTCTTTGGCCATAAATGAACTCATTGATTCAGTCCATGTTACTTTTTTTTGATTTGACGATCTTTCTTTATAATACGCACTCATCGTATCATCATATTCGTTTAACAATTCATCATATTTCTTTTCATCGTATCCATTTTCATGAAGAATGGCTGCTACTGGTAACCGCGGTTTAACTCCATGATCTTCATCTGGTACACCGACTGTCATTCCGAACACAGGATATACTTTATCCGGTAAATGAAGCAATTCGCTCACTTCTTTCGGATTGTTACGAATTCCACCGATATAGCAAATGCCGTATCCTAATGATTCTGCTGTAAGTGCTAAGTTTTGTGCAAATAATGAGGCATCTACTGTTGCCACGATGAAGTCCTCTACTCCCTCATGTTTAATCTCTGTACCGTGTTTTTCGCATGCAATTTCGAGACGCTTTAAATCCGCACAACAAATAAAGAACGCCGCACAATCTTTCACATGACGATTTCCAGATAGCTCTGCTAATTTAACTTTTAGTTCCTTATCTGTTACATAAATAACCGAATACGCCTGAACAAAATGTGAAGAAGCAGCATGCTGAGCAGCTTGCACCATTCTTTCCACTACATCTTTTGAAATTGGTTCTTCTTTATATTTACGAACTGAAACGTGTTGCTCCATTTTATGTATAATCTCATTCATAAAAATCACTCCTTTTTTCTCTTCATAATGAAAAATTAACACATCTTTTTTAATATTCACAACTTATAAGCACAAAAAGAGCAATTCTTTGCGAATTGCTCTTTTTTAAAGTGTCTTTTATTACGGTAAATGAAATTATGACGACGATAATTTAAATATTTCGACCGTTTCTTTCATTATATTAACGTTTTTTGAATATATCAACGATTCGACAAATAACGACGGATTTATATGATAGTAATTCTTGTTAAGCCGCTTTCAAAACTTTAATACCTTTAACAATATTCCAAATGAAATAGTAAATCCCTACAAGAATAAACACTGCATACGTTATAATCATCCCAATTCCAACGCTCTCAGACTGATTGAAGCTTAAGCCGTATACTCCTGATAATGCTAATCCACCAAATAGGATTACATACGGGAAAACGTGTGACCAAAATGCCTTTTTTGCATGATGTTTTACTTCATCTTCCGCAACGAAGTAAACGATAATTGGTAGTAAAAATGGTGCAAAAAAGATACTAAAGTAGCATAGTGAAGATAATATATTATTCCCTTTCATACGATTCACCTCTAAAGTTTTTTGTTACCTTCATTATGTCAGGAAACCACTTTAGAAACTATCGCTTTACCTTTCATTAAGATGACATATTTGTAAGATTTATATTAAGGTAAATCCCACCTGAAATTTCAGATGGGATTCAAGTTGATTATATTCGATTTAATAACCAATATTGTGTGATCGCTAAATATTCTCTAACGTTCGATTGGATGATAATTGGTTTCGGTGTTTTTGCCGGGAGACCTTCTAATGTTAATCCTTGTTTTTCCGCAATCTTTTTCGCTCGGAACATATGAAAATCATTCGTTACAATCATCCCTTTTTTCATATTTTCAGAGATAAGAGGTTTTGAGAATTTAATATTTTCATCCGTACTCGTCGAACGGTCTTCCATTATTATTCGGTCTTCTGCAATATTTTGTTTCATTAATCCTTGTTTCATCGCTAAAGCTTCTGAAATATCTTCGCCTTTTCCTCGCCCTCCAGATACGATAGCAATTGTTTTCTCATGTGATTTTAAATACTCAGCTGCTTTATCGATACGATATTGCAGTGAATAAGACGGTTTCGTTCCATTTACTTTCGAGCCTAGTACAATCATGTAATCCACTTCATCTGGTGCTTTCATATGACCATGCTTATAAATGTTATATTGTAAAAATCCCACATAAACAGCGCAAATTATCAACATAACTAAACTATACTTAATAATTTTTTTCTTTAGCATTCACATATACTCCTATTTTCTCTATTTGTTCATCATAATATCCACTAAGTCGTTTGTATACAGATAAATTCCAATTCAGTCCAAATTCCCCTCTAAAAGTAATATTTATCATATCTTTGGGAATAGTAAGTACAACTTCGCACGAAGGAGTGTACATATTGCTCGTCTTTTTATGTAATGTATCGTTCTTTTTTATTTTATTTTTAATATCACTTAAGTTATTAGGGAAATCCGCACTAGCACAACTAACTCCTCATGATTTTGGCGCAATTATCTTTTTATCTTATTTGGCCTTTCAAGCGATACCAGTCGACGGTGCTTTGCAAGCTTTTTTCGGCATGGTTGCCATTACATGCTTACATCTACTACTTACAAAGCTAAGCTTATTAAATAAATTGAATCGCTTCATTCTCGGGCATCCCATTATTTTAATAAAACATGGAGATATTATTTTTGAAAACCTAAAGAAGAGTAGATATCCAATTGCCGAATTACTATCCAACCTCCGTGTTGCAGGCTATCCGAGTGTTCATGAAATTGAATATGCAATTTTAGAAGCAAATGGATCTATAAGTATTTTGCCAAAAAGAGAACTCATACCATTGACTCCGAAAGATATGAATATAGATGTTAAGTATTCTGGATTACCAATTGCTCTTATCGTTGATTCACAAATTCAATACGATAACTTAAAGCTAATCCATAAAAATGTAAAGTGGTTACATGCAGAGTTACAGGCGAAAGGCATTACAAATATTAAAAACGTTGCTTTCGCTTCTGTGCAGGAAACAGATGGATCTTTTGCTATTAGTTTAAAGGAATGAAAAAATCCCCTTAATTATTTTCAAGGGGACTTTTTTATTATATTGCTTCTTTCTTTCCCGCCAAGTTTAATGGAACAGGATGTTTCATACGATTCATCGTAAATACAATGATTGCTGTCAATATTTCTGCTACTGGCATAACGAGCCAAATTCCATTTACGCCAAATAATTTCGGCATAATCCATAACAGTGGGATAATAAATAGTAAACCACGACTCAAAATAATAAGAACTGATTTTGTCGTTTGTCGCACAGATTGGAAATATTCACCATACACAATGTTATAGCCTAAAAATACATATTGGATAAAGAATAAACTTATACCTGTTAACGTTAACTCCAATAGTTCTGGGGATTGAACATCAAATAAACCAATTATATATTTCCCGAAGAATAAACCGACAACAATTGCTACGCCTCCGAGTACAACTGCAATTTTTACAGCCAACCGTAATCCTTCACGCAGTCTTTCTGGTAAATTTGCACCATAATGGAAACTAGCAATAGGTTGTAATGCGGCACCAACACCGAAGAATAATAGTAATGTCATTGCATGAATACTATTGACCATCGCATAAGAAGCGACACCTACTTCTCCTGCATATTGAACAAAAGCAATATTAAAACCAACCGTTACAATCGCTACTGTAATTTCAGTTGTAAAGCTCGGGAAACCAATCACCATAATTTGTTTAACCGTATCCCATTCAAAATGGAATTTCGTCCACTTTAAAACACTACTTTTTCTAAAGAAGTGAGTTAATAATACTAGGAAACCAATTGCTGCCGAAAGAATAGTCGCTGATGCAGCACCTGTTACGCCCCATCCAAAGATGAAAATAAAGATATAGTCAAAGATAATGTTCAATACAGCTGTTACGACAAGACCTGCCATTGCTAAATTAGGATTTCCATCGTTACGTATAAATGTACTTAAAATATTTTCTAAAACATATATCATTCCAAATGTTAATAACACGTGTAAATAGTCTAACGCATATGGTAAAATCACTTCATTTGCACCAAACAGATATGCTAAATCTTCTATTCTCCATAAGCAAATAGCCGCTAAAACACCTACGATAATAACTGCCACTGTCATAGATTGAGTAAAAATAGATCTTGCTCTTTCTAATTTATTTTCACCTAGTGCAATAGAATATAGCGTTGCTCCACCCATTCCAATCCATAATGAGATAGAGAAGAAAATTGAAAACGCTGGAACAGCCACGTTTACTCCTGCTAAACCGTTCGCTCCAACTCCTCTACTAATCATGACCGCATCAATCATGATATTCACTGACATTAATACCATCCCAAGAACTGCTGGTATTAAATACGAAATAAATAAACTTTTTATCGGTTTTTCTCTTAATTTTTCTGTTGCTTCCATACTAATATGCTCCTTTTTCTCAATGCTCTGTTCACAGTTTAAACCTTCAAGTAACTTGAAGGTCAATAGAGAATTGAAAAATATATAAGCTTATTGTTTATTTATTTTTTTAGCAACAGGTATTTGAATTTCCGTTACTTGCTCCTTCGGATTTTCTGTTACAGACCAATCAATTAACGCAAGCTCAAGCGCATCTCCGCACACTTCGTATCCTTCGTTATCGATGTGCTTTAATAATTCCGTATACGTTTCATCTGTTTCTTCATATGGTCCATGATGATAAGAACAAGCAAATATCCCTTCTTTTATTTCATCTGAAGTATGCACTTGAAAAGGCATGTAATCCAATAGAATAAACACACTGTTATACGCTTGAAAATCATTTTGAAGTAATGCTTTTTTTGAAACTGTTACACCGATATCTCCTGAAAATAAACTATTATCAATTTGCTTTATATTTTTTTGCAGCGAATGGATATAATACTCAAACATATCATCCGTTGTATTAGGCGCAACTGCAATTGCTGTAATTTTTCGTTTCGATATCTTTTTATAAATAATTTGATTCGCTTCTGATCTCGTCGCTTTCTTCATTAAATGGATTTTATGTTCCATTTTTGCCAAAGCATACTCGATTTCTCTTTGCTTTTTCAGCATCATTTCTTGTTGTTTTTCAAGTAAATTCAGCGCATAATACGGGTTTCGTTCATCAATATATTTCTTGATTTCCTTTAACGGGATATTCAATTGACGTAAAAATTTAATCGTATCTAATAGTGAAAACTGATCAATTGTGTAATAGCGATAATTGGTTTGAGGGTCAACAGTTGACGGATGAAAAATTCCTTTCTCATCATAATAACGTAATGTAGATTCCGCTATATTATGCATTTTCGCCATTTCTCCAATTGTAAAGCGTTGATTTAATAACATTTTTCTTTCTCCATTCATTATATGTAAACTTTGTTACTTCTTATTATATAGCTATATCCCCCGTTTCTAAAACGAGTCCTCTCATGAAAACCTGCTATTTTTTCATTGATTTTTAATAAATTTTATTATATATTAATTACAGGTTCAAATTACGAGTTCAAAAGAACTCGTAACTAGACCCTTTGTTTAATGGGTTTTACATATTTTCATTAGGCAAATTCCGAGAAATCGTATGATAAAAATAAAAATGATGAGGAGAGGATCAAATGCAATACGAATTTTTCTTTCAAATTGCACTTATTTTATTAAGTACAAAGCTTGCTGGTGATCTTAGTGTTAGATTAGGTCAACCTTCTGTACTAGGTAAATTAATTGTCGGTATCGTTATCGGCCCAGCTGTATTAGGTTGGATTGAGAATTCAGAACTTCTAACGCAATTAAGTAATGTCGGAGTTATTCTTTTAATGTTTATGGCTGGACTTGAAACAGACTTAGACGAATTAAATGCAAATCGTAATTCTTCTTTAGCAGTTGCACTCGGAGGTATCATTCTTCCATTCGTAGGTGGTTACGTTTCCGGGCTTGTTATGGGAATGGAGCAAGGAAACGCTGTCTTTTTAGGATTACTTCTATGTGCGACAAGTGTTAGTATTTCCGTTCAAACACTTCGTGATTTAGGTAAGATGAAAACACGTGAAAGTACAACAATGCTTGGAGCAGCTGTATTTGATGACATTCTTGTTGTTATCTTATTGGCATTCGCAATGAGCTTCTTAGGTACAGATGATGTTAATTTAACAATGATTATCTTGAAGAAAGTAGTATTCTTTGCTTCTATTATTTTAATCGGATGGAAAGGTGTTCCAGCGATTATGCGTTGGTTATCACCACTTCGCGTATCTGAGTCTATCGTTAGCGCAGCACTTATCATCTGTTTCTCATTCGCATATTTCGGCGAACTATTAGGAATTGCTGGTATTATCGGTGCTTTCGCAGCTGGTATCGCTATTTCTCAAACGAACTACAAACATGAAGTAGAAAAGAAAGTAGAGCCAATCGCTTACGCAATGTTCGTACCAGTCTTCTTCGTTAGTATCGGTATGAATATTACATTTGACGGTATTGGTAATCAAATTTGGTTCATCTTAGCATTAACAGTTATCGCTGTATTGACGAAACTAATCGGTTGTGGCTTCGGTGCACGAATGACTGGATTTGATGCAAAGTCTTCTGCAATTATCGGTGCTGGAATGGTTTCTCGTGGTGAAGTTGCTCTTATCATCGCAGGAACAGGACTTTCTTCTGGTCTATTAGCACAAGACTACTTTACAGCTATCGTTATTGTCGTTATTTTAACTACAATGATTACACCACCAATGTTAAAATACACTTTTGGTGCAAAAGATAAAGCAATGAAAGCAAGTAAATAAGTTTAATATAATAAAAGGAGATTCCTATCTTATAAAATAGGAATCTCCTTTTTCATTTCATCTTTAAACAATCGCATTCGTTTTTAACCATTTTTCAAAAATAGTTCGTACTTCCTCATCATCGATATCATCACTAAATGAATATACTTTTATACCATAGTCATCTATATATTCACCTAGCTTCATTTTCTCCACCTTTTTATAAAAATCGTCTGCCTCATATTGTGGAATATAAGCATCCCAAATTGGTTCATTTATTCTTTTATATGCGGTCACTTCTAAGTCATGCCCATCTTCATAATAGCCAATGTGATAATGTTGGTTAAAATCATACTTATCTATTAATACACCCCCTAATCAAAATAATAAACAAAAGCGAGCCTTATATTACAGCTCGCTTCTCTCGTCCTAGTTACTAAATACGTTCCATAGCTGTCTTCAACGTTCCAACAACAAAGGCAATTTCTTCACTTGAAATAATAAGCGGCGGCGCTAATGTTAAGACGTTATTATAACCTGCTGTTGTCATACCGTTTCGTCCGATAATGAGCCCTTTTTCTTTACAAGCATTTACAACACTTGCGATTTTGTCGTTATCAATTGGTTCTTTCGTCGCTTTATCATTTACTAGTTCAATTCCAACTAATAGCCCTTTCCCTCTAATATTCCCAACAAGCGGATGTTCCCCAATTTCTTCTTTTAATTGATCTAATAAAAGTGAACCCATTTGTGCAGAGCGCTCAATTAAATTTTCCTTTTCCATAATCTCTAAATTTTTAAGTGCTAATGCACAAGCAGCTGGATTTCCACCAAATGTATTTATATGTCTGAAGAATTCATATTCTCCCGTTCCTTTAAATACTTCATAAATTTCTTTTTTCACAGCTGTTGCTGATAATGGTAAGTACGCGCTCGTAATACCTTTTGCCATTGTAACGATATCCGGCTTAACGTCATAATTCATAAATCCAAATGCCTTTCCTGTACGGCCGAAACCACAAATAACTTCATCACTAATAAGTAGTGCACCGTGTTTTTGACACGTTTCATGAATCGCTTTCATATAGTCTTGTGGCGGCATTAAAATACCTCCACCTGTAATAATCGGCTCCATTATAAATCCGGCTATCGTTTCGCTTAATTCCCACGTCATAACACGATCTACTTCTTTCACACACTCTACATCATAAATATTTTGCGATTCCATTTCTGGCATACGGTAACAATCCGGAGGCGTTACATGTAAAAACCCTGATGCAAATGGCTCATATTGGTATCTGCGCTGCGCTTGTCCAGTCGCCGCCATCGTTGCCATTGTATTTCCGTGATAACCACGATAACGTGACATAAATTTATAACGATGTGGTTCACCTTTTTGAGCATAATATTGCCTTGCTATTTTAAAAGCTGTTTCATTCGCTTCTGATCCACTATTAGAGAAGAATATAACATACTCTCCACCAAGCCACTCGTTTAACTTTTCAGCGAGCTTAATTGCTGGTTCATGTGATTGTGACATCGGAAAGTATGACAATGTTTGCAATTGCTTATAAGCTGCCTCTGCCAGCTCTTTTCGCCCATATCCGCTATTTACACACCAAAGACCACTCATACCATCTAAATATCTTTTTCCTTGTATATCTTCAACCCAGCACCCTTCTGCTTTTGCTCCTACCATTGTACTACTCGGGCTAAAGGGACGCATTCCGTGCCAAACATATTGCTCATCTTTTGCTAATAATTCATCTGTTTGTTTTGTTTTCATCCTTTCTTCCACCTTCCATAACAACTTATTTTTCACAAAGCTGCGCTGGTCCCATGATGAGTTAAATTTCTCCCTGCCTATTTTCATTCCACAAAACCAAGACAAATCCTACCAAAAATAAAGTAATATTTATAAGAAAATGACAAAAGAAAAAGGAGCTTTTCTTATAATTCGAAAAGCTCCTCTTTTTTAATGTGTAGATGCATCACTAATACCATGACCAGTATTAGATTTCACAAGAATTTCATCAAATTTCGCTGCATCTTCTTTCTTACTAGAGAAAATTGTTCCTAAATATGCGGCAAGGAATCCAAGCGGAATAGAAATAATTCCAGGTGTCGTATATGGGAATATCGCCTCTCCAACAAAAATAGCTTTCCCTGCTACCGGATTCCAAACGTTTGGACTTAGCACTACAAGAACAATTGCTGAGATAAGACCAACGACCATGCCACAAATAGCACCCGTTGTATTAAAGCGCTTCCAATATATCGTAAATAATATAACTGGTAAATTAGCACTCGCTGCAACTGCAAATGCAAGCGATACTAGAAATGCTACGTTCAATGTTTGAGCAAACAAAGCGAGTATAATAGATACTATCGCTACTCCAATAGACGCATAGCGGGCCATTGACACTTGCTCTTTTTCCGTTGATTTTCCTTTGCGAATAATCTCGTTATAAAAATCATGAGCAAATGCTGAAGCTGCTGTTAATACAAGACCTGCTACCACCGCTAAAATGGTTGCAAAAGCAATCGCCGATACGAACGCGAATAAGAAATCTCCGCCTAACGCTTTCGCTAACAAAGGTGCTGCCATATTACCGGCTGGATTTGCTTTAATAATTGCCTCATTTCCTACAAACGCCGCCGCACCAAATCCTAAGAAAATTGTCATAATATAAAATGCCCCAATTAACCACGTAGCATATACAACAGATTGACGCGCAGTTTTTGCATCACGTACTGTAAAAAAGCGGACAAGAATATGCGGTAATCCCGCTGTACCAAGAACCAGTCCTAAATTTAAAGAAAGTGTATCAAGACCATTTTTATACTTCACTCCCGGATTTAAAAACGAATCTTTTAATGGAGTAGCTGTTTTCATTTGAGCGAACATTTCTGTCACACTAAAATTAAATTTTGCAAAAACGATAACAGAAATAACAAATGTACCAGCCATTAGTAGTACAGCCTTTACAATTTGCACCCAACTTGTAGCCGTCATACCACCAAAAATAACGTATACTGTCATAAGTGTACCAACGATTAATACGGCTGTCGTATATTCAATTCCTAATAATAATTTAATAAGTGCACCCGCACCAACTAATTGTGCAATCATATAAAAAATTGAAATCGTCATCGTATTTAATGCTGCAATCCCGCGAACCTTCTTTGCATCAAAACGCGCCGCAATCATATCGGCCAACGTATACTTCCCTAAATTTCTAAGCGGTTCTGCAACTAGGTACAATACAACTAAGTAAGCAACTAAGAAACCTATACTATAAAAGAACCCATCAAATCCTGTTAATGCTATCGCTCCGGCGATGCCAAGAAATGACGCAGCAGACATGTAATCACCAGCAATGGCCAGACCATTTTGCCAACCAGTTAATCCCCCTCCAGCCGTATAAAATTCACTCGCATTTTTCGTTTTTTTCGATGCGAAATAAGTTATAACAAGTGTACCAAGGACGATAATTAAAAATAGTGCAAAAGCGGTTGTATTCAAATTCAGCCCCTCCCTTTTTGCATATCTTGCAGAATTTTTTGCGAGATTTCATCAAAGGATTCTGCTTTTTTGCTATAAATCATACATAATGCCCATGTCATTATAAATTGCGCAACAGCAAATACCCACGCCCAAGTAATATCACCAAATGCCGGTGTATTGAGCACCTTTGAATACGATGTTAAAATAGGTAGTGCAATAAAAAAACTTAAAAAGAAAATACTCATTGGAACGATAAACTTCTTTTTCCTATTTAATAACAATTGAAATTCTTCTGACTGAACAACCTCTGTATAATTCACCTCATTTTGCAACTTACGTGCTGACGTATCATCTCGTTTCATTCTCCGATCCCCTCTCTTACTTGAAATACAATTCCCCCTTGTATACCTAAAGACTAAATTTTATAAATATTCAGAAACTTATATTTATTTTAGTCAATCCTTACGTTCCTGCAAAGATTTTTCGATAGACATTTTTCGTCATTTCTCCCTAAATTTTTAATATACTTTTTCAAAATAAGGTGAAACCTAAATCAATCTTTTCCCTCATTAAGACACAAAAAAGTAGTGCTATTGCACTACTTCTGTCTCTTTCTTCTTTTCTAAATTACGAGCCGTTTCACTAAGTTCAACATCTTTCCCATCTTTATACGTACCGAATAAAAAATCATACACTGGATTAGAAACACCAAACCAATACTTTTCATTTTTATAATGATGTAATATATGCTGTTTTTTAAGCCATCTTCCAAACTTAGTAAAGGGACGAATCGGCTTATGTGCAATATAATGTTTCCATTCATAAACGAGAAGCATTATGATCATTCCAATTCCAAAGGAGAGTGTAACTGTAACACTCTTTGTAAATCCGTATAAAACGAATAAATAAATTGCAAAACCAGGTAAACTATACCAAACAGGTAAAAATAATAATTTCAAATCGTCTGGATACACGTGATGATCATAATGTAATCTGCGAAGCATTTTTAATAAAAAACGATTCTTTGGTGGCTTAATGTGAAATAAAAAACGGTGAGTTACATATTCGTTAAGCGTATAAAAAACGACTCCAGCAAGACACGATAAAATACCGATCCATGTGAAAAATTGCATTTTTAAAATAATGATAAAAATTAATAGGACACTATACATAATAACAATATCATGTTGTAAAAAGAACTCCTTTACCACTCTCTTCATCTTTCTTCCCCCTTCTCCAAAAAAACAGCCGCAACCTATCGTTACGACTATTTCTATTTTATTCTTATTCTATTCACTTTACAAATTTGCCTGCTGCTCTATTGTCGAGAAAAAAGTGTTCGGACCAAATATATTTTGCTTCGGAATAATGTGTTCCACTGCAAATACTGTTACTTCTCCCCTTTGTACTTCTCCAATAATAAGCCCAAATACTTCATGATTTACCGCAAACGTTGGTTGTTTCGTTTGCAGCAACCTTGCTGCATTGTTAAATACCGCTTCATATAGTGGATTTCTATCAGTAATTTCTTTTCGAATTTTTGGTGCTAAAGTGATGATAATTTCTTTTCCGTCAATAGTGGTTCGATACATAAAAATCTCCCCTTCAATCTTATGTGAACAACTGTAAAGCTTTGTATGCAAAATGGATAGAATATCCCACTAAAATAATACCTGCTCCTGCTGTAATATAGCCAAGTGCTTTTTTCTTTAATAAAGTTCTTCCAAAATGAACAGAAAAAGCAATATTTAAATTCCATAAAATAATACCAACAATAATACAAAGACTGTATAAAAAAGCTTCTTGTTTCGTTACCTTCGTAAGCAATGAGCTAAGTGTACTTCCGTATATACCAAACCAAAAAACAAGATTTAACGGATTGGATATCGCGATTAAAAATCCCGCCATAAAAGATTGTTTAAGTCCACCTACCTCTTCTTGTTTATATTCCATATTCGCGTGAGAAATCCCTTGTTTTACACTTTGAAATCCTAAATAAAACAATAAGAAAAACCCAGTGCAATACATAAAAGCTTGTACATATGTATACATAAACACTGAAGATAAACCGAAATAAATAAGAAGCATAAACAATATATCTGCAGTCATTCCCCCAATTCCAACAATCCAAGCATGCCAAAATCCGCGTTCAATTCCTCGTTTTAACATCTCAATATTAATCGGACCTACCGGTGCAGCTAATGAAATACCTAATACTATTTGCTGTATAATCGCTCCAAACATCGCTCTATCCTTTCTACTTCCTTTACTACTAAGTAATGATGCAAATATGAAAAATAGACTCGCTTCATAAGAAATATCCACTATTAAAATACCCTTTTTTATCCAAAATATGCAAAAGAGCCATCTAGATGATGGCTCTTATTTCTCTATGCTATGCAGAAAAGGACATTTACCTTTAATCGGTTCAATATCATCCCCAATAAAATATTGTTTCCATTCACGATGTTCAGGATCTCCATAGTGACTAATATTAGGATGCTTCGGTAGCTGATCCCACTTTTCCACCCGTTCACGGACCACTTGTCTTGAATATGAGCCTTTAGGCCGATCTCCTTCTAATCCATCGAAAATAGTACGTGGCTGAAATCCAATAACTAGTGAATTTCCTAAATGCCTAGTTTTTCGCTGTTTATAAGCAGGTGCATTCCCAAATGCAAATATCGGTTCACCACCAAATGAAAATTCCCATAAATAATGGTCCGGATCTTTCGGAATTTGCTTCGGCCATGTTTGACCATCATTTTCATGTAAATACTGCAGTACTTTCCAAAAATAATCACGATAATATTCGAGTGGCTGTTCTTCACGTTCAGGTTCTACAAAAAGAAAAAAGCCTCTTCTTACAATTGGTCGCTCCTTCATTAACTCTAAGAAGGATAACATTGTATTTGGCAAATGACTCCAATCATTATGAGAAAGAAATGAATAACGCAGCTCATTCTTTTTTAAAGCTGTCAAACCAAAATAACATGGAAAAGTGGGTTCTAGCACGACATTCGAAAAATTATTAAATTCTTTTGCAACCCAATTCGGTATGTCGTCTCTATTTTTCATTCCTTCATTATCTAATAAATAAGACTCGTTCATTCTTTCACCTCATTATGTACAGCTTTCATTTAAGAATATTACATACTCGGCTTGTCCTATACCTTTTTAAAAATTCGAGCTGAAAATTATTTAAAAATACAAAAATTTAAAACCGCTTACTTGACTAAATTCTACCAATTCATGTATATTTAAATTAATCATTTAGCAGAATATTCGAGAATATAGCATTTTTAATTTATATTATCTTTTCAAATGAATTTCACTAAATGAAAAAAAGTAATCGTTTTTTAGGAGGAATTGTAACATGCAAGGAAAAGTAAAATGGTTTAACAATGAAAAAGGTTTTGGATTTATCGAAATGGAAGGCTCTGATGATGTATTCGTACATTTCTCTGCTATTCAAGGCGACGGCTACAAAGCTTTAGAGGAAGGTCAAGAAGTATCTTTCGACATTACTGAAGGAAACCGTGGACCTCAAGCTGCTAACGTAGTAAAACTTTAATCCAACATATGACAGGAGGTTACCTTACTTGGTAACCTCCTTTGTTATTCCTTTGTATATTTCCGTTTTACAGAGCAAAAACTATGTGAAATGCGCAAAATACAAAGGAGGCAATAACAATGAGTTCACATGTAAATGATTTTGAAGAAGTAAAATTCCGTGTAGAAACAGCACAAAAAATGGTCGGTTCTGCAACAATTTCAATGGATCCAGACACATTAGAACATGCCACTACTGCAGTAGAAGCGGCTCGTTCTCAGCTGGAAATTATGAAATCCGTTGCGACGGATTTAGATGAGCCATTTCTAATGAATGAAGAAAAAAAATTAAGTAAATGCGAGCATCAATTACACGAAGCGAAGCACTAAAAAACATCCAGAGTATAAGTTATCTTAGGGTAACAGCCTTGAAATGTATGTAAATAAATAGACCAAACATATTATATATATATAATATGTTTGGTCTATTTTGTTATGATTCTTTTTGTAACGATTATTGCTTTATCTTGTCTTATTCAACTAACGGCGCAGGTTAGTTTAAGAAAGATTTGAAATATATATGCTATAATTCAATTAATATTAAGTGTATTCTGAAAATAGAGGGGTAACTATATGCCAAATTCACAAGAACTTTTAATGCTTGACATTTCATACTATGAAACCTTTTCTAAACGAATTGATACCTCGTGGGGAGCGTTATTTTGTAATGAAAATCAACCAAATTATTATGACTCAAATCACGCACATATTATTGATGAATGTTTACATCCGCAGTCAGTTATAGACGAGGTTATTAGCTATTATCAGTCTAATAAAATCATACCCAGGTTTTATATCTATAATTTAGAAAGCCAACAAAAGCTAATTACTGAATTAAAAGCAAGGAACTTTGGATATGAAGAGCTCGTTAGTCCTGTTCAATTGTGGAATAACCAAGTGATTAAAATTCAAAATAATAAGAGCGTTACTATTGAAAAAGTAACAACAGAAAATTATCAAGAAGCTTTAGATATAGAAAGTAGTATTAAAGAGTTTGGAGGAAAGGAATCTATTGAAAAAGTTTATAAAGAACAATTTAATCATTCTTCCTTCACCCATTATCTTCTTCGGTTCGACGGGATAGCTTGTTCAACTGCTTGTATTTTTGAGGATGGGGAACAAGCTCGAATGGAAAGTGTAGCTACAATTGAAGAATTCAGAGGTAAAGGCTTGATAGGTGAAGTTATTCAATTTATACAAAAAGAAGTAATAAATAGAGGAATTAAAAAACTTTGGGTTTTCCCAATAAACGAATCAATTGAAAAAGTATATCAAAAGTATGGATTTCAAACAGTAAAAAAATTAACAAATGGACACGCGTTTTTAAGTGGAAAAAGTATTAGAGAAGTTCGAGAATAATTCTTATAGAACTAACTGGTGCTTTAGTTCTATAAGGGGTACCGCCACATCGCTATCAAGCTTACAAAACTAAACTGTGCGTCTTCGTATTTTTTGATATATTTATGTGAATTTTCTGAAAGTATTTTGGCATATTATGTTAAACTAAAATTAGGAATTTGTAAAAGTTTACACTTAAACGAAGCAGATTAGTTTAATAAAAAATTAGAAATTGTGGAAAGGATGTTATTGTTGGAAGTAAGACAGATGGCTACGGCATTCTTAATTCATCAAGGCAAAATGTTAATGATGAAGAAAGAAAAGAGTAAAATCTTTAATTTTGAATTTTGGGGTGGTATTGGAGGTCATATGGAAGCTAATGAACTCAATTCTCCAATGGAAGCAAGTTACAGAGAAATTAAAGAAGAAACAGGATATAAAAAAGAAGAAATTAAAAACTTTAGGCTGAAATACATTCTGCTTGAGAAAAATAGTGGTGAATTGCGTCAGCAATATGTCTACTTTGGAGAAACAGATCATAGTAACTTTATTCCTTCTGACGAAGGGGAATTATTTTGGATTTCTAAGAATGAATTATTGGATTTACATACCTCAAAAATTATCAATTTAACTCTTGAATACTATTTGAATGATAAAAATAACATTGATGATATCTTGGTTGGAGCAATGATGACTGACAATGAGTTTGAATCTGTAATTCAATGGTCAACCATCAAAGAGACGGTTGGTTTTTAGATTTAAGCTAACCGATGAATAGTAACTGTTTCTTATTCAACTAACCGGTTTTACATTAAGGGTGAAAATTGTAAAAATAGGATTCCTCATTAATCTTTATTTTAAATAATTGAACTTTGTTTTAATTTATCAATTGACCTTTAAGGGAGAGCACGCCATGCCCATCAAGCTAAGAAAACAGGTCAACCCCAAAACGAAAAAATATGCTTTTTTGTTATAAGTTAACACAAAATTTCGTTCTGGGGACACTATTAACTCTTTAAGTTGATGGAGATGGGGTACCGCCAGCATTTCGGAAAAAACCCACGCTAAGAGCATGCAAGATTTTATACAGTTTTTCGGTTAATCGAGTAACAAACGAGAAGCCTAAAACCTATGCCAGGATAGGAATGTATAAAAAGATGAATAGAGTTATAGAAAATAAAAAAGGGGATTCCTTCTGAGAGTAAGGATTCGCCTTTTCCTTGCTACCGATAATGTTACGTTATGTTAACCGGGCATGAATACAATATACATATTATATTTTATCTATCTTGCGTGAAGAAAATTGTTATATTATAGAAATAACCTTATGGATTATACAGGAGGTACAAATGAAAAAATTTTGTAACTACTCAGTCAGGAGGTGATTATTTGGAAAAATCTATATATTATACAATTGAGCCCCCTAATAACTTTGAACAATTGCTAACCCTATATGAATCTTTAGGATGGAATTCACTTAAATTAACAGTTGATGAATTGGAACAAATGTGTAATCAAAGTTGGTATGCAATATATGCCTTTGATAAGCAACAATTAGTAGGTATGGGACGTGTTATTTCAGATGGTGTAATTACTGGAATTGTATGTGGAGTGTGTGTGCTACCAAGCTATCAGTCTGAGGGAATCGGAAAAGAAATGATGAATCGAATTATTCAACATTGTGAGCAAAAACGAGTAATCCCTCAACTTATGTGTGTAGAAAGTTTGGAGACATATTATGAAACTTTTGGATTCAAGAAATTTACCATTGGTATGACAAAGAATATAAATCGATAAATTTAAATTAACTTCCACTAACGATCATTATGTAAATAAGCTGTCCATATGGGCAGCTTATTGTATTTTTTGCTTAACGTGGTTTTTTTCCAAAATGCTGGCGGTACGCCTAAAAGGTTTTTACTAATAAGTAATTAAACATGTTGATTGAATTTTATACAAAAAGGCTCATTAGAATATACATTCCAATGAGCCAATTGTGAAGTTTGGTACTTAAGCTAACAGGTGCGTTAGCTAAGTAAGAGACAGCGCTTGCTGTCTCTTTTTATAGTCTGTGTGACAATTTACTACCATAGCCTTTGTTATAAGTTTTTAATGTAATCTGCTAGCTCTTTGCTTTCTACTTTACGCAATTCTTTGTTTTCATCTTCTAACTCTTTAATCCTTGCTTCAAGTTTTTCAATTCTCCGTCTAAGAGAAGCATTCATTGCGTCTTGATTTGCTTCGTTCCGCTTAACTCTTGCATTACTATACGCTTTTTCTTGTTGGTCTCTTAAGAATTCAATACGCTCTCGAATGTCAAAGTGGTTATACAAAGTCGCTTTCGTCACACCAGCTTCTTTTGCTACACTGTTGAAGTTAATAGCCTTCGAATCCTTTGTTAGCCGTTTTATGGCGTTTTCCACCTTTTCTTTAGTCTTACGTTTACGTTCCTCGTGTAAATGCCTTATTTGCTCTTCACGGTTAATACTAGCCATTCTTAACTCCTTTCTTCCTCATACGTTCTAGTTTTCTCTGCATTCGTTCTAAGTTACCGAAAATGACACTTCCACTCTTAATGGTATTATATATTTCTTGGTATCTCTCCAAGTTCTTTTCATTCGCTTCAATCATATCTTCTCGCCCATATTCTTTTGCTGCTTCAATCATTTTGGCTGTTGATTCTATGTGAAGCTCATATTTCTTTACATCAAAACTGGTCATACCGACGGCTAGATCGAAGCAAGGCTTCCCATTGTTTGCTGTAAGACAAGGAGGTTCAGCTGCGAGTGGACAATTTCCATTTACTCTGGCACGACAAGTGCCATAAGGGTTGTCCAATGCATTTAGCTTTTCATCCCGCCATAAAGCATCCATAATGTCTTCTGGAATTTCCTCGTTCTCTGTCACTTGATGAACTTTACCGTCAAGGTTAAAACTAAATATGCCACTTTACCGTGCTTTTTCCCATTCTTTACGTTTCGTATCATCCAATAACCTAGCGTAATGCATTGTCATTTCAGGGGAAGCGTGAGCCAGAAGCTCTTGAACGGTTAATATATCAGCACCACCATTTAACATCTTCACAGCGAAAGTATGTCTAAATGCGTGATTTTTAAAATGAAAAATATTCCCCATCTCATCAACAATTTTCTTTTTGTGCGCAAATTCATTTATTTTTTCATTAACCCATCTCTGAGAGTATGGATTTCCCTTACGGGAACCCTTGTATCGAACAAAGATGAATTTATCTGGATTGTTGTCATCGTTGCTTCGTTCTTTCGATTGATGAATTAAAACAGCAAGTAGATTTGCCAGTTCATCTTTAATGGGTATTTTATGATCTAACACATAGGTCTTTTTTATGTCTGCCTTAACAGAATTTTGACCATTTAAAACCCATAGGCAACCTTGAGTTAATGCCAAGGCATCACTGATACGTAATCCTGTTTCATACATCACCCAAATGACTGGCTGAACCTCTGGATGAAGATCATTAATATGCTTGAAAAGTTGCTCCAATACAAAGTCTGGTACGTATTGAATATCATCTTTCGATTTCTTAGGGAGATTAGGGAAATCCCCAGGATAAATCAGCTTTGTTACTGGTTTTTCTGGTGCGATACTATATTCATAGCGCTGAATATCTTTTTAAAAAATATTAACACACCCAATGTGGGTCAATACGTTTTTTTTTGGATTTGCATTTACCCGTTTTAAATTATTTTTTGCATATTGATTAAGAAATTCTAAATATTTCTCAATATGCTCTCTAGTGAGACTTTTTAAATCATTCCAATCAGGTTCTATATCACTGATAAAACATAAAAAAAGTGAAATAGTGCCTCCGTAACGTATAGCTGTGCCCCAAGCAAATCTTCTTCCACCCAGAAGCCTTACTTTTATATATTTTTTAAAATTCTGTTTATATATCGTGTTTTTTATACCTGTAAAGCCTAAATAATGTTCGTCTGAAGTACGATTATAATCGATGCCGTACTTCACATTTAATACCTTGACATCCCATCTATCTTTTTCCCATTCTTCACGGGTATCTGTTTGTTTTGATAAGTAATCATAAATGATTCGCAAGAATGCTGCCGATGGTGATTTGTTTTCTGTGATTTTCACGTCATTACCTATAAATTTTGAAGTCTTTTGAGTTGTTGCTAATCCCTTATTTGTTAACCACCATATCCACTGTTTTTCCTCTTTGTCGATGTCCAACTCCAAAAGGGAAGGGAGCCTAAGATGTCTTTCGTTTAGATAATCACTCAATCGATTCAGGAGAACATTATAAGCAATAAATGCGGAAGAAAGACTCCATCTATCATTAAAAATCTTGTGATAAAATACAAATTTAAGTTCCAAGGATACTGACGGATTATTGACAGAAAATGTTATCTTTCTAACTGTCCCTTTATAACCCTCATATTGTTCTGCAAAGTTAGGGATTTTACCAACGATATGAATATCCCAAACATCATTGACCAGAAAGTAATCATCCTCGGTCTTATATGTTTCAACCTTTCCATCGCTCAATATCTCTTTTACCTCGTAAGAGGAAAGGGTAGAGGTGATTAAGTCCCAATATTCATTCTGCGGTAAAACATTGTTTGCTGTGTATTTATTCAATATCCTTACTCCTTATCTATTAATCTCGTTGAACATCCAAAATGGAAAGGAACACCCTATAAAATAGAGTCCTCCTTTCCATTCTCTTTAATCTTTATCGAACCTAGATTAAAAGATGGGGCTGCCTTTTCCCAATCCTTACGGATATCATCCTCGGACGGATGGAGGTAGTATTCAATGGTTGTTTGGATTTGGGAGTGTCCCAAACGTTCTTGTACTAATACAATATTTTTAGTCGCAAGATAATAAACAGTTCCGTGGGTATGCCTAAACATATGTGGTGTTATATGAAACCCAGTTTTTTTCTTAAGTTCTTCACATACATCACGAACATTATGGTATTCCATCGGTAAACCTAGGTTGTCGCCAGACAGTTTCACAAAAACAAAGTTATGATCCAAATCCAAGTCATCAATCACTTCATACAAATAATCATCATATAGATCCATCAGTTCCTGCGATACATCAATTTTTCTTTCACCTGTTTTTAAATAACCACCGTTAGGTAATACTCCTCTCTCTGTCAAATGAATCTGATGTTTTCTATGTTTATTATCAAATTTCAAATCTTCTAAAAATAAGGAAAGAGCCTCCCCAATACGTATACCCGTTTCGTATAGTAGGCGTATTAAGAATCTATCTCTAATATTCGTAGTAGAAGTGTAGACGATTTCAGCTTGTTCTTTTGTGAAAATCTCTACTTTCTTTTTTGGTTCTTTTAGTTTAAGAATATTTTTGGAGTATGGTTGATTTCCATTAACGTGTTCTAAAAAACTTTTATATCCTTTACCACCAGCACCAGAGAACACCTTTTTCATTAATTTATCACCAATATTTGAATCTATTAAATCGCTTCGATATAAATAATCATAGAAATTCGTAACAACACTAATATAATTGTTCACTGTTGACTCAGCTCGCTTTGCTGAGGTTTTTTTCTGAGGAATTACTTTTGTACTCTCATAAGGGTTTGAAAGCCAACCCACAAAGTTCGATAGAACTTCAAAAGAGACCTGATTATAGTCAATCCCTAATTGTCTTAAATAGGTGAAGTAGGCTTTTAAAGCCTGACAATAACCCTTTAAAGTATTAGGTTTTCTTTGACTGTTATAGAGATATTTCATATACTTTGCTATCACTTCAATTGGGTTTCTATTAGTATCTAACAAAATATAGATAACCCTATTGTTATCCATTGGTACTTTTAAAACTTCTATCTCCATAAACCAATCATCTCCTGTTGATATGTTATAGAAGGTGCTTAACTCATAGTGTTAATTGGTATGTTTGTTTCTATAAAGTCCTCGAAACTTCGTTGCTGCGGAGTTCTACCTCGGACCGAGGCTACATCCTCCTACACACAAAATAAATGTTCTATTTATAATATTCGCAATATTTATAATATACATTTTAGACTTATTAATCAACCCTTAAATTTTTAGAATACTGTGCAAATAAACAGAGGATAACTAGCCTCATAATAGACTAATTATCCTCCATTCATATTCCCTTATATAAAAAATTCTCTGGATGTTTTTTCATGACAATTGCTCCCCATACTTTTTCAATTTCTCTCCAACCGTACATTGCCGTATACAAAAAGAATGGGCATAGTATTTACTATGATTTCTCCGATTATGTTCCTGCAAGAAACACCCTTCGCAATACGTTTCTAATAAGTCATTTACCTCTGTAATGAGTTGCTTTTTATTCACGTGTGCACCTCTCTATTCGGTTATTTCTTTATGACTATCAATTGTCGTCCCTTCTAATGCTTGCGCTGCTAATTGATGTGCCTCTTTATTTTGTTTTCTAGATATCGGTTCACAAACAAACTTTAATTTCATTTGCTTCGCTTTTTGTTCAATTTGATCTAAGTAATGATTTAAATGTTCATCATAGCAAGGCCATTCACCAGCTAATTGCTGCAGTACAACTTGGGAATCTCCACGAAGTGTAACTGCTTCATATTTAATTCCTAATTCCTCAAGTATATTTATCCCGTATAATAATGCTGCATACTCCGCTTCATTATTATCATATATGCCTTCTATGTATGCATTGCGACGAATTCGATAATTTGTATTTCCTTTTTTATAGTATACACATATGCCAACCCCAGCTTCTTTCGTCTGCACATCATAGCCACCATCAAAATAAACTTGAATTTCTTGAATCTCTTCCTCCACTTGCTTACTCAATTTTTTCATTTCTTTTAATGACCATTCCGCGTCCATTTCATCGTAAAATAAAAGCTCTTTTACCCTTCCTGTTTTCTCAAAATCCTCCGCAAATTGAAGCACTTCTTCTATGTTCATATAGTCTGTTGTTAATTCAGTTTGTAAACCGCGCTTCGTTTTATACAACCAATGCATTTTATATTTCATACTAGATTCCCCTTATATAAGACTTCTTATATTTATTTTATTATATTTTATCAAGAGTCACTGTATTATATTCAATATAATCACATACAAAAAGAGCCATCCTATATAAGGAACGGCTCTTTCACCTATTACATAAATCTTTCAAATTGTACTCGCTTATTAATCCAGTACATTACAGGCATACCAATCGCCATTACAACAAATTCACCAACTGCACACGTTAGCCATGTTAATAAAAATGGCAGATCAAATGCAAGATGAAGTTCGATTGCTATCATAAACATTGTGACTGTAAAGATCACTGTATTAAAAATCATACGAGCCCAAACACCTTTAATGAAGCGCATAGAAATAATAGTTGCAAGTAATGCAAGAATTGATTGCCCTACTCCAAATACTAAATCGTAAGCGATCATTGGTGAGAAAAAGAGATTCGTTAAAAATACACCTAATACAATCCCGTAAATTGCTTTCTTATTGAATACAACGAGATGGTTAAACATCTCTGAAATACGAAACTGTACATTCGTAAAGCCAAATGGCTGAATAAGCATAGAAACAGCAATATATAATGCCGCTAAAATACCATTACCGACTAATGTTCTTATATTCATGACAAAATCTCCTTAGTTTTTTTACGTGGGATGGTTTCGAACCACGTTATTCGTTTTTAGGCAACAAGATTACATTTTACGCAATATGCACTCTTTCGTCAATAGATTCCTATCATTAACTACCCTTTTTCTTATAGAAGACGTATAATATAACGTATGAAAGATTTAGGAGGTTCCATTTCATGACAGTAACAATTCAAAATGAAAAAGTGATCGTTTCCATTTCTGACAAAGGTGCAGAATTACAAAGCGTTCGCTTAAAAGAAGACAACACAGAATATTTATGGCAAGGTGATTCTACTTATTGGGGACGTCGTGCACCAATTTTGTTCCCAATCGTCGGTCGATTAGTAGAAAATACATACTACGTAGACGGTAAACCTTATTCATTAACACAACACGGTTTTGCTCGTGATCTAATGTTCTCTGTACAAGAACAAAGTGAAACAAAAATTACTTATATCGTTACTAGTAATGAAGAGACATTAAAAAACTATCCATATGAATTTGAATTACTCGTTTCTTATGAAGTAGACGAACAAAATATACATGTTACATATGAAGTAACCAACCCCGCTTCAAAAAAGATGTTCTTTTCAATCGGAGCACACCCTGGATTCAACTGTCCTTTATTAGACGGCGAATCATTTGCAGATTATCATCTATCATTTAATGGATCTGAACGTTTAGAAACTAGTATATTAGAAGGCCCTTTTCTTTCAAATGAAAAGCAACTAATCGCTGAAAATACAAAAGAATTGCCACTTACATATGATTTATTCAAAAATGACGCACTTATTTTTGAAAATATGAATACGAATGAAATTTCAATTCGTTCTCATAAACATAATAAATTTGTAAAAGTAGCATTTGATGGTTTCCCATTTGTCGGCGTTTGGACACCAGGAGATAACGCACCTTTCTTATGTATTGAACCTTGGTACGGAATTGCTGATGAAATAAAGCAAGCAAAAGATTTTAAAGAAAAAAAAGGAATTCAATCGTTACAAGCGAATGAAACATTTACATGTCGTTATAGCATTACAATTGGATAAGTACTCTATCCCCTACTTCTAAAAAGTTTTCACGTAGGGGATAACCTTATAAATGGAGGTTTCTCATTTTGATTGAAGTATATATCGATGGTGCATCAAAAGGCAATCCTGGACCTTCTGGAGCGGGAGTTTTTATTAAAGGCATACAGCCACCTGTACAATTATCATTACCACTTGGGACAATGTCCAACCATGAAGCTGAATACCACGCTTTACTTGCAGCATTAAAATATTGTGCAGAGCATAATTATAGCATTGTATCTTTTCGCACAGATTCCCAGCTTGTTGAGCGAGCTGTTGAAAAAGAATACGCAAAAAATAAAATGTTTGCACCACTTCTAGAAGAAGCACTGCAATACATAAAAAATTTCGATCTCTTTTTTATTAAGTGGATTCCAAGTAGTCAAAATAAAGTCGCTGATGAATTAGCTAGAAAAGCTATTTTACAAAATTAACGGGGGTATGATTGTGAAAAAAGAGTGGATTGCTCCTCTCGCTTTATTATTTGTCTCTTTCATTTGGGGAGCTACGTTTGTTGTCGTTCAAAATGCTATGTCTTTTGTTGGGCCATTTACTTTTAATGGAGTTCGCTTTTTATTCGCTGGAATTATTTTATTATTCGTTCAAATTGTTTTCTCACAAAAAACTTCAAAACAAGATATAAAACAGAGTGGTCTCGCCGGATTGATTGTTGGATTCTTTTTATGTGTTGGCTATTTATTACAAACATTCGGTTTACTCTATACAACCTCTTCAAAAGCTGGTTTCTTAACAGGACTTAGTATCGTTATGGTTCCAATCCTGTCTTTTATCTTTTTAAAACAGCGGGCTACAATTTTCATCGTACTTGGTATTACTATGGCAACAGCAGGTTTATACTTATTAACGGCTGGTGATTCTTTTCAATTAAACATTGGAGATATACTCGTTCTCGGTTGTGCTGTCGCTTTCGCTGCCCATATTCTTGTTAACGGTTTCTTTTCTAAGAAAATATCACCTTTATTACTAAGTACCTCTCAAGTATTAGCTGTCGGTATGTTTTCTTCTATTTGCGCTTTTTTGTTTGAAGATTGGGAAAAATTATTTTCAGTATCACTATGGACGAATCATTCCTTTTTATTCGCTCTATTTCTCACTTCCCTGTTTGCGACATCAATTGCTTTTTTCATTCAAACATCTGCACAAAAACACACTTCTCCAACGAGAGTAGCAATTATTTTCGCAATGGAGCCTGTTTTTGCAGCATTAACAGGCGTTCTAGTTGCAAACGAACAACTTTCTATTTCTGCCATTATCGGGTGTCTATGTATTTTCCTAGGTATGGTTTTTGTTGAACTACCTTCAAATGCAAAAAAAGAAGCGCGGGCTGCGTGAAGTTACGCTTGTAACTTCCGCATAAAAGCCTTAGCGCTTTTTTTATCTGTAATTTCTTCTTCTTTCAATCGTTCTAATAACGCAACAAAATAACTGCCATCAAACTGTAGTTGATGTTTGATCGTCGCTTCTATTGCCGCATTCACAATTCCATCAGATGCGCCAGTATATCCTTGTCCAAACATAATAAACCCTTGCGCTTCCTCTGATAACTTAAATCCTTTCGTATGTAAGAATGAAAGATAATCTTCTACTGTTTGCATGATATTCCCACCTACTCAAAAATTCTCCACCTTCTATCATACATGTTTTTACACTCTATGAGAATGAAATTTCTTTGACAACTTTGTAAACAGCTCGCCTACTCCTATAGCAAAAGAGGATTCTTCTACAATATTACGGAATATATAAAGTGATAATTATTTTGTATTAAAGGAGAGACATAATGAAACAAGCACTATTAATTATTGATGCTCAACAAGAATTAATTGATGGGAACGAACAAGAAAATGAAGTTTTCCGTAAAACCGAGCTATTAGCTACACTAAATACCGCTGTACAGCAAGCAATAGATTCAAATGCCCTTATTGTGTTCGTAAGAGATACTGATGTTGCTTCTGGTACAGGAGAAGGATTTGAAGTACATAATCAAATTAAAGTGCCTCAATCTGCAATACTTATTAATAAACAAGCAACAAATGCATTCTACGGTACTTCTTTATATGAACTTTTAAAAGAAGAGAAGATAAATCATCTCGTTATAGGTGGATGTAAAACAGAACATTGCATCGACACTGCTGTTAGAACAGCAACTGTACAAGGCTTTGATGTTACTTTAATTAAAAATGGCCATTCAACAACTGATTCTAAAGTCTTATCCGCCGAGCAAATCATTCTGCACCATAATAAAACTTTACACGGTCATTATAACGTTGATCATTTTTCCGTTGTTAGAGATATTGAGGAAGACCTCTTTCAACCTACTCATGACCAATATCGTGATTAAATTAACTATAAAAAAGAATCCTTTCGTGAAAAGGATTCTTTTTTATCCAAAAATTTGCGCTGCAATACTATATAGCTCATTATTCCTTTTTAATAATTGATCACTATTTTTCATCATAATTGGTGGTTTATTAACCTTTTGAAAACCAGTAATCTCTAATTCTTTCATGAAATTCCCCTTTCCTTCTGGTACATCAATTCTTAATTTACCATTATGCTCTCTTGCTAAATAATGAACAATTCTCATTGCCATCGCATCATTTTTAGCAACGACTGGTCCTATTATTTTATTTTCTGGCGTTTGTATACTCATACCATATCCTAATACATTTTGTTGTATATCCTTTATAACAATACATTGTTCACTTTGTATAATTCGACACTTTAAAAACTCTTCTCTATTTGTTCCAAATGCATCTTCATCTATTTGTATTATTTCTTCTAAATCACATTCTTCATAATTCACGATATACTCTTCATTTCCTACACATTTATAATTCTTATTGTACGAGCTACATATGTATTTAGAAACATAGCTCACAGTCCTGAATCCTAGTTTTTCATATAAAGGCTTCCCCTCATCTGTAGCAATAAGCATGATTGGAGTTTGAGTTGATACGCTTTTAACACATAAATCCGTTATCGCCTTTCCAATCCCTCTTCCTTTATAATCTGGATGTACAATTACCATTCCGATAGACGCTAACGTCTCTCCGTATAATATAATTGCCGCGCTTGCAATAAGCTCTTCCTTCTCATTTACCACACCATATACTATACCTGTATTCAAAATTGTTTCAATCTCTTCTCTATTATAATCCCAGCCAATATAAGAAGATAATGCTACAATATCCTCTATTTTTTCTCTCTTAAGACGCTCCACTCTAATTTCCAATTCAATCATTCCCCTATTCCTACAATAAGTACTTCCATTTTAGATATGATTCCAGCAAGTTTACAATTTGTTAACGGTACTGTCTTCATTAATGGGAAACGCTTTATACACATCACTCCTCGACATATACAAAATTACTTTTGGACCTATATTTGGTAGTAGTAATCCAAAAAAATAAAAAGCTTGTAGTTTGATAATATCAAACTACAAGCTTTTTTTCATTCCATGGACTACACTCCCTCTTTTAAATCGAATTCATCACATCACCTAATACTTGTACAAAGTTTTGCAAAGAATAGAATATCTCAAGTTACTTTACTCGTAATAAGCTGCCCAGCTTCATTTATAGTAACTTTCCATTTCACTCCACCAGAAGTCTTCATAATCACACCTTTACTCGCTTCTAGTTCAATATCTCCAAACATTCTTCCACCAGTTGTCGCCAACCAAGCATTCCCATTTTCCATAGAAGACCTTGCAAAAATACGATTAATTCGAAAACGCTTATGATCTTGAGCATAACCGCTCAATGTAATTCTTACTTTATATAACTGATTAGCCTTCATATTCGATATAATTGTATCTCCAACATTTAATGGAACATCTGCTGCGATAACCCAACTTCCAGTTGCACTTAATGCATATTCAATTTTAATTTTTTTAGGGCTCTCTCCCCATCCAAAGTACATCCCAATACAATTCAACATTTTAATCGGATTTTTCGTAAAGTCCAGTTCAATAACAACTGGATTACTATCTGGAACATCGATATAATTCACACTTTGTTCATCTATTAAATTAAAACAATTAGTGATATCTCCCCCGTACGGTAATTTCCCACTTACTTGCTTAACACTATACTTCAGCTGAGCATTTACTAAAATATCATCTTGATTCCCTATTAAATGTGGTTTATTTAGCGTCAAAGGTAACTGAATCCGAAGTGATTCTTCATAAGTAGACTTACAAACATTGTATTGTCCGTTATCTACAATAGTTGTTGAAAGTAAATTTGAAAAAAGGTAGTTACGATGGGAATTAGAAGAAAATTCAATTACTATTTGTTCACTACTCATCCTGTACGTATCCCAAATCATACAGTTAAATGTATTATACGCACCTGAGCAACGAATTGCTTTTTTCGTTTGTTGTCTACATTGCACTTGAATATCATGAAACGTATTTCCTGAACTTTCATTTGGTAAATCACTATTCCCATCTACTTCTATTCCATACTGACATCCATCAATAAATATAGATTGAAATACATTTGCGTTAATCCAGCAAGGTGTATTTATGTCATCTATATATTCCGTTTTTAAATATATTGCAGTTTGAAAATTTTTAATTTGAATATAGTTAACTTGAAAGAAACTAATATAATCCCACGCTTTTTGACAATAAAAATGTATAGCTTTTCCTTTATATGATGGTGTTGTATTTATTATATTTATATTTGATATGACAGATTGATTAGGCACTTCTATTTGTTGTGAACCGGAAACATAAATAACAGATGACTGAAATACTTGATTAATAACTTGAATAGTACCGCCAGTTATAGAAGCATTACTTTGTAACTCAAACGCATTAAAATCTCCATCAATTTGCAGCGTTACGGTGGAATCTAACTCTAATCTTACGTTGGATTTAATAACAATCGGCTTCAATATTTTATACGTATTTACCCCTGTAATTCTTACCGTCGAAATTCGGTTCGATACACAATAATTAATCGCTTGTTGAATCGCTAACGAACTATCATTCCCTGAATTCGGAACGGCTCCAAAACAATCAATATGAACACTACTTGCTGGTGCACAACCTTCTTGTGATGAAATATATTCTGACAAAACAAATTCACTCCTCATATTGCTCTTTTCATATCATATGCTGTTTTCTTCTTAAAAGTTTCTGTAATAAAAAAACAAACGACCTCTACGGTCATTTGTTTAATTCATATATACCTTTCGTTTCTTCTACCATTTTAGTTAACGAGAAATATATTTCTGCTTTTTCTCGTGCGTTCACTCTAATATCATTCACCTTTTCTTCATTTCCCTGTAATTTCTTAAGTGCATCTGCAAATAAATAATCGCAATATTCAGGTATCAACACACCCGATTCTCCATCTATTATCGCTTCATTTATTCCTCCGACATCTATCGAAACAATTGGTGTTCCGGTAGCCATCGCTTCAATTACTACCATTGGAAACACTTCACGAAAAGATAATAAAAGTAACGCATCCATATTTCCGATAAACTCATGTGGCTCTGAAATTTTCCCTAGCATCTTTACACTTTGTTGCAAACCATATTTTTCTATTTCTTCCATAATAGATTCTTTCTCTGGTCCATCACCAGCAATGTAAAACAAAAAATCTTTTCTCGTTCTCAACACATTTGCAATTTTAACAAATAGTTGATGGTTTTTTTCCTTTGATAATCTTGCTAATATACCTATCTTATAAACAGATTCTTTCTTTTTCTGCTGGAATAAAAATTTTTCAATATCCACACCATTATAAATTGTTCTTATCTTTTCTTCAGCTACACGAATTGAAATTAAATTATTCTTTTCAAACTCACTTACTGTAATAATATTATTCACATATTCATTCATGAGGTAACGAAAGACCCTTGGTATTTTCTTTTCTAATATGGTTACATTATGTTTCGTATACACGACTTTTATCTTTCTTTTAATAAACTTTTGAAGTATGAAAGCATACAATACCATTCGAAAACTATTCGCATGAATGATATCTATCTTTCGTTTATAAATTTCTTTTCGTAAGTAATATATATTTCTTAAATGATTCGATCGACTAAGTAAAATAAAATTTTCTTTTCTAGCAAGAGATTGATATAATTCCCCATCGCCTGCAGCTGTATAAATTGTAAAACTCTCGCATTGTAAATTATTTTCCAATTTACAAAAGTAACTCTCGGCTCCCCCAGTTATCAACTTATCTGTCATCAACAATATATTCATAATCTTGTCTTCTCCATTACATTAATTTTATTTTTTCTATAAGCATGATAAGCATACTTACTAAAATAAAAGAAAGTTTGCACTAAATTAAGAGGTTTTTGCGCTCTTAATAACTTCCAATAACGGAAAGCCGCTCTTATTTTATTTCTTGAAACGGAATTTGTAACAATTCGATATTTTGCTAACATTTGCTGTATCCCGTTCGCTTCATATCCTTTATATAACAATTCTAGCCATAACGCTGTATCTTCAGGCTGTACGCTAGGCATTTCAATATAAGGGACTTTCTCACGATCAATCATCACCGTTAGACACCCAATAATTGTATTTCCCATTAAATAATGATAATCAACGGATTTCGGTACGTTCACCTCTCTATTCAGATCATTACTATTTTCATCTATTAAACTATACGAGGTATACGAAAACGCAACATTTGTTTCTTCCATAAATAACAATTGCGTCTGCAATTTATTCGGTAGCCAAATATCGTCACTATCTAAAAAGGCAATATATCTTCCTCTCGCTTCTTTAATCGCCATATTTCGAGCTTTAGCAGCACCCATATTTTCATTTAATGATAATAACCGAATTCGTGAATCCTCTTCTATCATCTCTTTAATCTTTACAGCTGAGTGGTCCGTTGAAGCATCATCAACGATAAGCATTTCCCAATTTTCATAAGATTGACTCTGCACAGATGTGATTGTCTCGCCTATAAAACGTAGACTATTATAAGAAGGTGTTATTATAGAAACTCGAGGCGTCTCGTTATGTACTGATAGACACTTTACCATCTATCGTTCCCCTTCCTTCATATATTGAAATGTATTTCATAACAACTGCTAAAAATAGAAAGAAAGCTTCGTTAATAATAAGTGACAATGACATCATCTGAAATAAAAATGCAATCATAGTCAATAAAAGATATGGCTTTTCACGGAACAAGTTATACTTAGTCAACTTCACCATTAGAATACATAAAAAAGCACTGTATAAAAGGAAACCAATTGTACCCGATTCAGATAAAATTTCTAAAAATGTATTGTGCACATATAGTTTTTCATTGAACTGATACTCATAATAATTCGAAAAATTAAACGCACCGATACCGATATATGGATTAGATAAAAAATATTTGAAAGCAGCTTCCCATAGTGTAAATCTGCCACTCCCATTATCGTGCGAAAAATCAGAAATCCGATTATTCAATATATCATCTAGTTCTCCACCCATTAATACATTCGATAAACTAAAAACAACAACACTAAACAATACTAAACCCATTATTAGTTTTACTTTTTTAGCAAAACTGGACATGCATACATATACAAAAATGACGAGTACAATCGCTAAAATACCACCTCTTGAAAAGGTTAATAAACTCGTTGTAACACATAGAATCAATCCTATTAGATTGGTTATATTATTAAAATTAGTCATATAATACATAAAAAATATTGTATTATAAAAAATAAAAATATTGGGGTCATCTAATAATCCGATTAATCTTGGATACCCTCTATCTACTAATAATCCAGCATAAACCTCTCTCTCTTCTCCGCCATGTAATCCAAAATGTTGTAATCCGACTATATAGAGTATGAGACTCACAATATTAAATATTAATCCTACATAGACAATGGCTGACTCGAGTACTACTATTTCGGTGTTACCCAATAAATTCCTCATAATAAAATAACACCCTAAAACAAGTAATACGCCAAAAATCATACGAATACTAGCGCTTAAATATATAGAAAGAATGCCACTTAAACAATAGATGAAATAAAACAGCAAAAATACAACTTCATGAAAATATAGCTTTCGAATATAAAAATCTTTAATTGTTAAACAAAAATAAATGACTAGAAAAATCATGTATATCTTTAAAGAAAATCCGATATATATGTTGTATTTACTTAGCATAACAAACAAGATTAGAAGAAAAATCCATTTCATCGAAATTTGCATATTATTTTCCATAGGCTATATCCCCTGCTTCGTAATATAATCCTTTTCTCGTGTTTTTCTTATAAATGAAAGAATAAGTTTTTTTAACTCATAATCATATAGGAATATACCAACTACTACGATAAACGTATTAAGAACAAGTGCAATCAAATTATATGTCTGTAATACATATTGCACCCCAATAAAAGTTACACCAAAATAAATTGTATACGGTATTACAATTTGGAATACAATTTTTTTCCGCACTACACTTACCGCTATATATCCAATCAAAGCCACTATCTCAAATAAAACCATAGCATAAGCTGCTCCTATAACTCCCCAAATACTACTGAAGCTATATAGCATAATTCCACCAATTACTAGAGCAACACACTGCACGGCAGTTCTTTTTTTTTGACCCCCACTCGTTGTTAAACCATCAGCGATAGCAATATTTATACTTTGTAACACAATAAGGAAAGATAATATTTGAAGTGGCTTTACTGCATTACTCCATTCCTCATGAAAAAATATAGAAATAAAATATGGCGCTAAATTATATAAGCCTATCGTCATACATATGCCCACAACTGCCATTGATTTCATTTGAAGCATATTTAATTTCGTATGCTCTTCTAAATTATTTTGGTTATAATGTTTAAAGAGCACCGGGAAAAACGCTCCTGCAATTACCCCCGGCACTTGGTATAAAGCTGCTGGCATCCGATAAGCAACCGCGAAAACACCTACCATACTTAATGACAATGTATAGTTGAGTAAAATAGGTGCTAATTGTGGCGTACTCATTATTAAAAACCCACTTACAATAAAAGGTATTAATTGCCAAAATAATCCTTTGTGAACTATTACTTTCATATTCATATTCGTTTTTCTTCTCATTACGTAAAAACTAAATAAACCACCGATCATATAACCAAAACCATATAAGCGAGCCGTTATATACACTGGTAATTCTCCGAAAATGCAAAAGCATGTAATTATAATGACAACTGATGCTGATACAACTTTAATAAGGGCTATATATTTCATACGTTCCATCAACTGAAAATAAGCAATCCCTATATTTTGCCACGTTAGTCCTATTAACATTAAGAACATTACGTTCAACATCATATAAATTAAATCCTTATCCTCATACACAAAATGAATAGCTATATAACCAATTACCGAAATGACAATTAGAAGAATCATCCTTATCTTTATATACGAAGATAAAATTGCCTCTAAATCTACTCCTTCCTTTGCTCCTTCTCGAAGAAATGTATTACTAAGTCCTAAATCTGTAAAAAATAACATAACAAACGTTAATGCGATTGCAACACTAAACATCCCGTAATTTTGTGCATTAAAAAAGTTGGCTAAAGCAATTAAGCTAATGGCTTGAAGAAGATTAGCTAAAATCGTACTATAAAATAGATGTACAATATTATTTAGAATAGATCTACCCATACCAGTTCTCCTTTGCATGTAACCTACCTATATTTGTATACAATTATATTTACTATGTTTTTTTATCTTGCACCATTCCCATTCAATACAATTAAAACCGTTTTACATAAAATACGAATATCCATCCTAATCGTTTTCAATTCCACATATTCCATATCCAACTTCAACTTTTCTCTCGGATCAAGATTATATCCTCCATTTATTTGTGCCCATCCTGTTAGCCCTGGTTTCACTAATAAACGGTTCTTGAATTCTGGAATATTAGCTTCAAATTTTTTATAAAAATACTCTCTCTCTGGTCTAGGGCCAACAAAAGACATATCACCTTTTAAAATATTTATAAGTTGTGGTAATTCATCAATTCTCGTTTTTCTTATAAACAATCCAACCTTTGTAATTCTTGGATCATTTTCGTTTGCCCATTGCGGTCCGTTCTTTTCAGCATCCTTTACCATCGACCTTAATTTAAATAAATTAAACTTCTTTCCGTTTATTCCTAAGCGCTCTTGAAAATAGATTGGAGCCCCAGGTGTTTCTAAAGCAATCATAATACAAAAGAACAACATAAGTGGTAACATTATTAGTAACAATATGAGTGAAAATATTATATCAAACAAGCGTTTTACACTTCGATTCAGCATGTTGTTCTTTTCTTGAGCCGGAATAGTATACAACTTAGCTTGATTTGTTTCACGAATCATGGATCGTTACCCCCATATTCAAGAATATAAAACTATACCGATCAATTCACATTCTTTCCTCTTTAGATCCGTTATTACTTTTTGTACTGTACGTAAGGAATCTTTTCGTTTTTTGACTGCCAAGACTACTCCATCGCATTTACCCACAATAATGTGCGTAGCAGGAAACTCAAATACTTCAGATGAATAAAAGAAAATGTAATCAAAATCTTCTTTCCACTTAGCAATTACATTATCAAATTCATCCATAGCAACTAAGGGCGTTCCGGTGTGTACTGTTTTTTTTGCAGGAATACAATACAAGTATTTAGACAAATCACTTGAAAAAGTTTCATAATTACATGGGGGAGAGCTTATTATATCGTTTACTGTTTTCATATGATCGCTTTGTAATAGTAGATGTAGTTTAGGGTCCGAAAAATTCACATCGATAAGTAACACCTTTTTTTTCATTTCCGCAAACACTAGCCCCATATTTACTATAAGCGAGGCAACGACGCCTCTGTCCTTTGTTGAAATAACTGAGAATAGTTGTTTCCCAGATTTTTTCAACTCGTGGTATACAGTATAAAACTGCTCTTTCATCAGAGCATCATGCGGATCGAATGGTAGCTGTTTCTTTGTCTTAAACATCGACATGTTCACCTCGATATATAGATGATTGCTTATTAACCTCTGTAGGTTTCTTTTTTCTGTTCGGTTTCATATTTATATGACCAATAACAGAGACTGTCGTTATTTTCTCTAAATCCTGTTCCTCGTATATACGTTCATCAAAATAATCCCGAAATACAGCTAAACCTACGCCAACAAAAAAACTAACAATTAAAGCAATAGGAATGATAAGTTGAAATTTCGGAAACAGCTTTTCAGCTTCTTCCTGTAACTCTCGGTCAGTTAATATTTTTACCCCCTGTACATTCGTATACTCTTGAAAGCTTTTTTGAGATTGTTCTGCCAATGACTTTACAATTTCTTTCACGATTTTAGGATCCGAATCTTTTACTGTAACAGTAACAATTTGTGAGTTGTCCGTATTCACCACCGAAATTTTTTGTGCTAATTCATAACTTGATTGTTCTAATTTCAAAGTGTTTTTTACTGTCGAAATAATAAGTGGACTTTTTAAAATGTCAACAAACGATGTTACAAGTTGCTTATTTTCTTGTGTTTTATTCGCTGTATTTTCCTTATTAAACTCATCTAAATTCCCAACAAGAATTTGCGCTGAATATTGATACGAAGGCTTTAGCACATACATAGAAATAAGAACTAGAGAAACGGTTAAACAACACATCGTCAAAATGATCGTTACGAATCTTCTTTTCAATAACTGTTGAAAATCTTTTATACTCATTTCTTGCCTCAATTATTTCACCGCCTTTGTCTGAATAACGTCCTGCAAGTCATTTTCTACAGATAACTCTTTCTTATCTCTATCCGCTCGCTTTGTTACATACTTTCCGACCCTAAATGCAAATTTCTCTACAAATACATACGAAATCGTTGCTAGTATAAGCGAAAGAATAAGCGACAAAATTAAAACAATAGGTAACGGTAATATTTCATGGAGCACGTATATAAGAGAAAATAAAGATATGATGTGGTATAAATAAAGACTGTAAGAAATCTTCCCCAAATATAACAAGTATTTATTATGCAGCAAGGACGACAAAGTTGATATTGACAAGCTTAATATGACAAATAGACATGCACTTATCGCTACTACGTAGTCTCGAAATATAAAATTATTGAGCACTTTAATTTCTCCAATAAGCCCTTCATACATAAAAAGTAAAATCGCAAATAAAAACCATGCAATTTTCGTGTTTTTAGTACAATTACTATAAAAAACTATTAAATTATTTTTATACTTCGCAACTAGTGCTCCTAGTAAAAACAGCACTGTGTAATGCAGCGTTAATGCATAGCTTGTTAATGTTAAACTCGAGCGAAATAAGAATAATATCACGACAGAACATATACTAAAACTAAACAATGATAGTAATGAATACCTCACTGTGTTTCGTAAACAAACCATCAAAACTAACGGAAAAATTATAGATATTCGCATTTCATGTACAAGTGACCAAATCACGCTGTTATATGTATCTGTATTATATTTCCCAACCAATAAAACATGTTGTGCTATTAGGCTTAAAGAACTTTCAATCGTCCATGAACGATTAAACCATTCACTTAAATAAGAAATACCATATTCACTAATTGTAGCCTGGCATATAATAGCTATACTTATTGCCACAAGATATGGAATATATATTCTGCATATACGTTTTAAAAGGTATGAACCATAACTACTATAGTTATTTTGAATGGATCCATACAAAACAAATCCACTCAAAACAAAAAAGATAATAACAGATTCGTTACCACTACTAAAAATAAGACGTGCAGGTGTTTCTTTTAATAGATATACAACAAGTGGTTTATTATCTTCATAACTGTAATTTTGAAATGCTGAGAAAATCATCAAATGATGACCAATCATTACTACCAACGAAGAAATTCCTCTTATAGAATCCAGTTCTTCATGCCTCTCCATCGTTTTACATCAACTCCTAATGAAATGATAATAATCATTTCAATGCGACATCTTTATTCATATTCCTCTCCTTTCTTTTCATTCCAATTTTTCATATTAAAATGATTTTATAGTATAAATTTGAGTGTATTGTAACATTTCTTGTAATATTTTGGATATACAATCCCAAAAATTGGTATATGCCAATTTTAATCTCGAAAAATGAAAAATATTGATAGAAAAAAACTATAAATATACCTTGCATATTTATTAAATTTATAAGGAGAATAGATTTTTTTGAATATAAAATAAAAAAAGATAGCCTTTAAAGGCTACCTTTCTTTATTTTATTTAATTATTAGCACCACTATATGCTACATGGCGTTTCTCAATCCGTTCTTCAATCTCTCTCATATTTTCTTTATTAGTTAGTAGGGATTGTTTATTTTCTATTAATAATTGTTTAAAGGATTTTCTAACTTTTTTTCGCATTTTCATTTTCCTCCTTGGGGGATGGTTTATATAAAAGATAAGGAATTATCTGTGTGTTCTTATAATAATTGATTGTTGTGAAATCTATTTGAACTTCATATGAAAACCGAGTTTATTTTCTGACAACTTTGTGAACAAAAAAGAAAGGTAGATCAAAAATATATTTGATCTACCTTTCTATACTCTTTAAAGCATATTAATTAATATTTCAGGTCTTCCCCAATTCATTTCGTTGCAAACGAATCGTAGCTTTTCTTCATCCATTGTGTGTAACCCTTCTTCTAACGAGCATGTAATTGGAACTTCACAATGAATTTGCGCTAATTGTAAAGAGATATTTAAGTTCTCCAAATCACTTTCAATTTTTGTGCGCTGCGCTTTTGTTAATGATGCTATATTTTCTAGTACAGCTGATACTGTTCCGTGTTCTTGAATAAGCTTATACGCTGTTTTTTCACCAATACCTTTTACACCCGGATAATTATCACTTGTATCTCCCATGAAAGCTTTCGCATGAACAATTTGCCAAGGTTCTACACCTTTCTCTTCCATGATTTTCTCTGGTGTGTAATACTCGTAATTTCCAATTCCTTTACGAAGAAGCATAACTGTAACATTCGTATCAACAAGTTGAAGTAAATCTGTATCACCTGTCAAAATATAAACTTCCGCTTCATTGCAATATTGTTTTGCAAGCGTACCGATACAATCATCCGCTTCGTAACCTTTCATACCGATGACAGGCATAGATAATTTCGCAGTCATTTCTTGCACTAAATCAAATTGCGGAATTAATTCCTCTGGCGGTGCTGCACGATTCGCTTTATAATTCGAGAACGATTCCGTTCTAAATGTCGTACTTCCCATATCCCAGCACGTTACAATGTGCGTTGGTTTGATTGCTTGTGTTGCTGTTAATAAATGCTTCATATAACCATGAATCCCATTCGTCGGGGTACCATCTTGTCGTTTCATAAATTGTCCATAGACACTTGTTGCGTAAAAAGCACGAAATAATAGTGCCATACCATCAACTAACAATACTTTTTTCATAATTCCTCTCCTACTAACAAAAAATAATAACCTCACGTTATCACGTAAGGTTATATAAATAGATTACCATTCTACGTTTTTATTCAACTTTGTCTATTATACATTGTTTTTGTATATTTAGCATCATTAACACCTTAAGACGTTCTACCACAACAAGTATGAAGTATTCCTGAATACGTATTTTTACCTGTTGAAACAACGACAGCCTTTGCATTGCCACCAACAATATACGTACCTTTGAAACAAACATTTTCAAGCTCCAGTGGATTATAGTCTTTCATCCGTTTTAATGGAATAAATCGTTTACGTTCAATATGATAGCAACTTTCAAATTTCTCAATACTCGCATCGTTTCCTGTCAGCACAGATTCATTTACTAATAAATCATTTGCATAAATAATACGTACATCTGCCGGTACTGTATCACCTTCGGAAAGAAAGATCATATCTCCAGGTACAAGCTCTTGTACTGGTAGCTTCATCATTTTCAATTCATTGTTTAGCCCTGTTACGTTACAGCCTGCTACTCGAGAAACAGTAACTGTTTCACATTGTAATTCATCATTCACATTTTGTTTTGAAAGACCTGGAATCATTCCACTTAGCTTTATCATCACTTCTGCAAGAAGCGCTCTTTTTGAAATTAATTCATTTCGACCGTATACTTGAATACGTTTCTGTGCTTCTTTCACAGATAGTCCGTCTCTTGTTGTTTTAAAATACGCAAATACAGATTTTACATCTCTTGTTGCAATTTCAATTAATAAATCTTTATTTTTTTGGAGCATTGTTTGTTCTTTTATTGATTTTTTACTTGGTTTATATGACGTGTTACCCACAGTTTTATTTGCATATAACATATTATCGTCTCCTCCTTTATAACATAGGAAGAAACGCTTTGTTTCTCGATTTATCCACTTTATCGTGAAAGTGTCTAGCGCTTAACTACTCGAATAAACGCTACATTATGATAAATATAGAGGGAGGAACAAGTCGTTTCCTGCCTACATCATATAATTTTGCTTTGAAGTATATGGGTAACGGAACCGAGTCAGAATTTGACATGTTCCTCACCTCCTCGTTTATTTTATAGTTATAATCTATACTATGAAATTACTCATAGCTTGGTAACAAAAAAGACCCCACTCATAAGAGAGCAAAGGTCATTACATGCACAAATAAACGATTCCTAATATAATTAGAAATCTATGAACCTCTCCCTCGTCGAGTTTTAGCACTGTATAGCATAGGTACATTACCAGCTACGTTAAGAAAAACCTTAATTCGATCATTCCTGTTGACCCATTGGCGTCTCTCGACATTTTTGGGCAGTAGCATTTCTCTATACAGGAGCCTCACCTAACAGAGACTTATTTTAATTACATAGAAAATGTTACTCTTATTTAAAATAGATGTCAACACTTTGTATGGAAACTTTTCCTTATTACAACAACTAATTCTAATGTAGTACGGTAATATACATCACATGCATCCTTCGACTATTTAAATTAATCGAACATATTTTTCAAGAATTAGCGAACAATAAAAACCTTACGTTTAAAACGTAAGGTTTTTAATATGTTACACAGCCAGCAATTACAATTCCAATTGAAAGTGATAAAAACATAAGGAAAAGACCGACTGCCTGATTATCTTCTTCCAGACTCTTACTAATATTGAAACGTGGTGTAAGCCATTCCGCTAAATAATAGACAACAATTTGTGCTAAAATCCCAACTGCTCCCCATGACACCATATCAAGAAGTGAAATAGAATTAGCAGCCGTTGAATATAAAACGATAGCAAGACCAAGTAATCTTCCTCCAAGTACGTAGCTTACCGCTTTATTCCCTTGAGCCATTAACTTAAATTCCTTCACTTTCGTTGTCACTTCCATAAGGAAAAGACCGATACATAAAAGTACAAGTGATACTGCTAAATATAGTAAAAAATTAATCATTTATTTTCCTCCTTCTTAATACCTACCGGTAAATAATACGATTCATTCCCCGTAATTTTTTCCCCGGCACGTATACCGATACTACTCGCTTTTCCAGCAATTAAAAATGACCCAAACACATACGATAATTTTTCAATTCCTTTTTCAGTTTCCAAAAATACAACTGGAAGATCTATATATTTTTGAAATATAGGAAGTGACGATTTATACGTTTGATGTACATTTCGAATCATAATGTTTGTATCCTTATCACGAATAGTAATCGTGTCACCCTCTCTACCGAACGATGGCTTTTGAATGAAAGAATCTTTCCCTAAAAACAAATTTGGTTCTAAATATGTAGGTAGCATATATTCCGTAATCCACTGTTGTTCCTCTCTTGTATAAAAAGCACCTTCTTCTGCTAATCCCCAAATAAGACATTGAATTGATTTAGGCTGAAGTAAAAAAGCTGATACAGGATTTGTAATAAAAAGCTTCCCTTCCTTTACAAGTTGTAAAAGTTCTACTCCTACTAAATCCCCTGTCTCAGGATCTTGATCCTCAATCAAATCTTCAATTGGATACGTTTGGCGATACAGAACATCAATTGGCATTCCATCTCCGTCCACTAAAGCATCACCTGTAATTCTAAGCTCTGACATTGACATCACTTTATTTTCAACATGACATAGTTGACTCAAATACATAGTCGTATTCCAATCTTCTATATGTTCATGATGAGCTGTAAAAACGACATTTGGATTTTTTATTCCTTTTGCAGCTTCCATTACGGCTTTTGTAATACCAGAAGAAAGTAAACGCTCTTGATTTGTATTCGGATCATCATAGTCTAGTTGTTCGCAAACTTTCCCATTCATTTGAAAGCATTCCACAATAAAAGTTGGCGTATCACTATTGAACTCAAGCATTTTAATACGATTATCTTCTGTTAATGCAAAATCAAATCGTGAAATAACAGCTTCAGGATACCTACCCTTCATCCTAATAAAAGGCAAGCTTGCCGATGGAAAACCAAGTTCAAGAAGCTGTTCATTGGATAAATTCCGTAGAAGTCTAGCGGTCTTAAAAAATATTTTCCCCATTCGTTCAGTTGCTAATTGTAGTTGTTTCATAGTTTGTTCTGTTATCGGAAAAACATGAAATAAACTATACTCACACTCATATAAATTCGACCAGAAATGCGGATAATTTGAATAAAACCCTTTTCGTTTCTTTATGTATTGCGACATCTTTTATCCTCCAAATCCACCCTTTGAACCGCTTCCAATACCACCTTTAAATTCTGCCGAAGATTGATAAGATTTAAACTCTGATGAATTTTTGAAAGTGGATTTATTTTGATAGTATTTACCACCATAAAAGTAATGCCCACGATACCCTGAACTACTATCATTACACTGCCAAACACCAAGTTCATCATCCCAATCCCAATCAGAACAACTATTATCATTCGGTTCGGGAGGAATATCTTGCGCACAGCCAAATAGAGTCCCCGTCATTAATGACGTCAAGACACTACCTACAAGCCATTTCGTTTTTGTCACCCTTGCACTCCCCTTTTTAAATTATATTTCTATTATATAAGAAGCCATGATAAAGTAGAAGAAAAAGGAAGAAGAGGGATAAAATGCGATTAGAATATCGACTCAATGATGAAACTAACGGGTATCCTGCTTTATGGAACTATACAAACATTTCTATTTCTGAAATCGTCGCACGCATGACTTGTGAATATTTTATAAAAGATGAGAATACGTACGTTGTTACTGCCACTTCAGTAGACCCAGACGGAACAGGAGTTATATATATTCAAAAAGAAGTTTTTTCTGACGACCCTTCAGATCCTACATACTTCCACATAGGTTTTGAAATTAGAGAACTACAGAAAACGAGTTCCATTATAATAGAAAGTAAAGAAATATGGAATTATGAAGAGATCTTACCGTCTCTCCATTCAGATATTATATATATCCAAAGAGATGGAAGACATATGGAATTCACCCTAGATTCAAGAGAAATTGATGAAGACCGCAAGTGCTATATTTATTATGGAAATTTCACAGGTGAATCGAGATAATATGTACATATTTATTCAACAAAAAAACCTTACGTATAAAACGTAAGGTTTTTTATATAGACCCACATATGCCGTTATCTATAGATGTCCATAAACCTGCTCTCACAGGTGGATGTTCTCACAAATGTTTGTAACTTCCTTCTTAAAAAGATGGCCTGCTATCTACATTTAAATATTGAACTTCCGTATTATACTTATTGGTTTAAGACATACACAAGCTACGTACACCGTAGGAATTTTATATAATGTTAGTTGAAATAAGACCCCCGCACGTGCCGTCCCTCGTAAATGTCCAAAAACCCGCTACTCGCAGGTGGATGCCCTCACAGTTACCGTATATCTTCCTCCACAAGGAAGGCTTGATAATGGTCGCTAAATATTGAGCTTCCGTATAACTAACATCGGTTTTAGACATAAATAAGTTACGTACACCGCAGGATGTATTATTTACTTGTCGTTATATTATCACATTGTTTCCAATGTGTAAAATATAATATTTTTCAAGCAATCTCTTGCTTGTTACCTTATTTTAATACAAATTATTTTTGCATGCAAGTAGTTAATCTTCTTCTTTTGCAATTTGATTTTCTGGATAAGAAATCCAATCACTCCAGCTACCTGCATACAATTTAACATTTTGAAAACCAGCTAATTTTAATGCAACTATGTTCGGACATGCTGTAACACCAGAGCCACAATATACAATTGTTTCCTTATCTTTCGAAAGATTTTTGAAACGTTCTTGTTGCTGGGCTTCATTTTTAAATTGTCCTGATTCTAGAATTCCATCTTTCCAAAAATAGTTTACTGCTGTCGGAATATGCCCTGCCTTCGAATCAACGAGTTCTTCTACACCAGCATAACGTTTTGGCTCTCTAGAATCAATTAACGTAATATCTGCACCTGCATGAATATTCTCTCTGACCGTTTCCATCGTTACAAGCATATTATCTTGTATGTTTACTTTGAATGTTTTTCGTGCACCAACAGGAATTTCCGTTGTTGTATGTAATCCATTCTCTTTCCAAGCAGGAAACCCGCCATCTAGTATATATACTTTCTCATGTCCTACATAGTTTAATAACCACCATAAACGAGAAGCCATTGCACCAGCTTGACTATCATACGCAATCACTGTTGTATGTTCATCAATCCCAGCTTGTGAAAGCTTGTCTGCAAACTGCTCTACATTTGGTAATGGATGACGACCACCATGCTCAATTACAGGACTTGATAAATCTAAATTTAAATCAAAATATAATGCATGTGGAATATGTTCTTCCTCATACTTCTCTTTACCCCAATTTGGATTCGCTAAATCAAAACGACAATCGACTATACGGACATGTTCATCTTCTAAATGCTCACGCAACCATTCGACTGTAACAATCATCCTTAACGCCCTTCTTTCTCTTGCGTGCGATCTACATACTCCATAACCATATCTGCTGTAACAAGTTTACGCTGCGGTGCAACGCCGCGTTTTGCAAGGTCATTAATTTGCTTTGTTACCATATTTATTGCATCAACTGAGAAATGTTTTCCATTTGATGCAAGTGCGATTGCAGCCTCTATTTCTGCTTCACGTTGCGCATCTAATTGCAAAAATGTTTTTACAATTTCATTTTGTTTACGAGAATGTGCTGTAATTGCTTTATGTACTTCCATCTTCTCTTTCCCCCTAAATAATTTATACTTATTTGTTTAATTCCATTGCAAGCCGAATCATATCACGACATACAATTCCATTTTCAATAATCTCTTCTTCATAATGCTTCGAAAAGTAATCAAAATCAATAGAAAAAATCCGAAATCCACATTTTTGATATAACGCAAGTTGTGAAACGCTAGAATTACCTGTACCAACTTCAAGCTTGTACATATTATATTCTTTAGCAGTTTCTATTGCATGCAACAATAACTTCTTACCAATACCTTTTCCTTGCATATGTTCTACAATCGCAATATTCATAAGTTCCATTGTCTTTGGTCTTGTTTCCAAAAGCACATATACACCGATAACTCTTTCCTCTTGTTTAGCTATATACATAAGTCCTCTTTGCACATATGCATCAATTTGACGTTCACTTGGATCAGCAAGGAGCAATAAAGATTTCGGTATAGCTTCTTTCGAAATACGCTCTATTACAACAGACATAAAAATTCTCCCTTCTCTATTGTTCTAATCCCTCCTTGTCTACCATAAGTAATAGAAAGGAGGGATTCACCATGGACAACAATGAGAAAAAATGCAACGTCATCTCCATTGATGGAAAGAAAAAGAAGAGCGACACATATTCCTATCCAAAATTAGTAGTAGAAAACAAAACATATGAATTTTCTTCATTCGTCTTATGCGGTGAAACACCAGACGGCAGACGATTAGTTCTTACCCATATGATTTCTACTGATGAATTTGCAGGGTTCGTAAAATCTCTAGATACTGTACTACAAAAGAAAATTGAACGAATCTTTTTTTCATAACGACTATATAATATAAATTTCTTTTTCAATTTCTACTAACTGCTTTTGTAGTTGCTCTTTACTTTGTTCATATAGTGTTACATCAATTGTTTCAGCTAAAGCGAATAGTATACTTTCATAATAATTCTCAATATCTTGCTGCATCACTTTTTGGAATAAGTTCCATTTTGCATCCCACTCTTGCTTATAATGATGAACGAATAATCCTTCTTCATCAGCTACATAGTTTGATACGAAAGGTTCTAGCACTCCTTTAGCGTCTTCTTGCATAAAAGCTTTATCATTTTTTTCAAAAAAGCTTTTCTCATTTTTAAAATGCGCTAATGCCTTTTTGAAATCCTTAATTTCTATTGAAGGAAACGGCTCTTTATGTGTAATAACTTTATATTCATAATCCACTGTTCCACTCATAGAAATCGATTCATTTTCTACTTTGCAGTTCACAACAATTTCATCCTTTGCACGCTTCATCGCTTCATCTATCCATTTTTCAAGACGTAATGATGTCGCACGCATTTCTTGTAATAAATCATGTTGAATAAATGAAACTAATTCCATTACACACTGTTGCAACTGTGCTTTTACATTCCCATCTGTTCGAAGCGACGCCGGATTAATAAATTCAGTAAACACATCGTTATAGCGTAAAAATAGACGTTGTTGCACGTAATAAAGCAATTCTTTCACTTCATTTTGCATTGCTTGCTCTTCAGCAAGTACACTATATGATGAAATAATATGAAGTAGCTGATCACGCTCTGCTTCATATTTTTTTGTTTGCTTCTCCTTCTCATCATTTCCCTGCTTCGCGCCATTTATCATATTTACAAGAAGCTGATTTGCACCTTGCAATGCTCCGTATAAAGCATGCACAGACACAAGCATTAAATCCCTCATCATAAAGGACGTAAATGATTCTTCAAACTTAGCAATCCCAGAGTTTTGTAAAATACCATACTTTTCTTTTTCAATACTTTTCCCTTGTTTTTCTTCAAGCGCACATAAACTTGAAATTGCAAATAAACGTGGATTTCTAATACCGTATTGTAAAAGCTGATCCGCAATATAACCTTTTACCATTTCAAGTTCTTCTTCAGATTGTGCTAAATCGGCTGCATTAATTAGGAAGAACATTTTATCAAGTGCAAACGTATCCTTTACACGACCAAGCTGGATTAAAAACTCACGATCTGCACGAGAGAAAACATGATTATAGTATGTTACAAATAAAATAGCATCCGCATTTTTAATATACTGGAATGCAACATCCGTATGGCGGGCGTTAATAGAATCAGCTCCTGGTGTATCTACAAGAGCTACTCCTTGCCTTGTTAAAGCACAATCGTAATAAAGCTCCATATACTCAACAAAACATGATTTTTCTTCATTAGCTACATAATCAGAGAACTCTTCTAACGTGACTTGTACTTGTTCCCCTAAATGAGTAGCAACTGCCTCATATCCTTTTTGTACCGCTCGTAAAAAGCTAAATGTTGTTTTTTGCTTCCCGCTTGGTGAAGGGTATTTCATAATTTTATCAATTTGTATTAACGCTTCTTCTAGCGTAGCAATTTCATAATGAAACATTTTATAAACAGCTTTCATATCTTCTAATAGCGCTTGCTCGGACTTAAACTGAACAATTACCGTTCCATGCGGCTTTTCTTTTGTAACCGGCAAAATTTGATTAATTGTTGCTGTCGTTGGATTTGGTGATACAGGAAGTACCTTTTCACCAAGTAATGCATTGGCAAATGATGATTTCCCTGCACTAAAAGCTCCAAATAACGCTACTGTAAATTGCTTCGTTTCCACGCGCTGTCTTTTACTAACTACTTCTTGCTGTAAATGTTTAAGTGTAGGCAATGGATCTAATATTGTTTCAGCCTTCTTCACTTTTTCTAGTATGCGCTGGATATTTAATGTTGCCGTTCCTTTAATCTCTTCCTCCCTAGCCGTTACGTTATCACTTATGCTTTCTTGCTCTTGTAGAGTAAACTTCTCACTAACGATTTGTTTTTCACTTTGTAATATTTCGTCTATTCGCAATCCATCTGGTGTAGAAACACGTTCATACCAAACATCTTGTAAATAGCCCTCATATTTCTCATACGTCTTAATGTATTGTAATTTCGTTTCTTTCGCCGTTTGTAACATCGTGTATTTTTCAATTTCTTCTTCAATACGAGCAATCTCTATCTTCACTTTCTGCTGCAGTGCACCCGTACTTTTTTCAAAAATTTGCTGAGATTTCATAAAGTATCTTTTCTTCAACTCATTTGCAACATCAGCAGTATAAAGAAGTAAGTAATCGCCTGTAAATCCAGCCCCTTGTTTAATTGTTTCAGCCAACACTTCTGGTCCGAAAGCAATTTCTAAAGCATATATGTCTTTCCCGATTTCCTCTGTAAATAACCCTTCTTCTTTTAAGAAGGCTACAATAAATTCTTTCACATGAAAATCAAGTTGCGTTTCAACAGTCTTTTGAAGAGCAGAATAAAAAGCATCTACACGTCTCTGTTTTTCTTGCTCCGTCTTTCCTCTCGCAAATAACAAACCAACTTTAAACTTCGTTAATTTCGTTTCTAAATACTCATTCGCCAGCTCTCTCATTTCAAATGGCATTAAATACGCGTTATCTAATATAGCTTGTAAACCTTTTATAAATTCATTTCTCACATCAGATTCTTTACTAGCCGCGCGATGTTTATTTTCAGTTAACTCTTCCTTTTTTTCAACTATCTCTGAAAGTGACAGTGGTGATGTTAACTCTTCTTCATATTTCATGAGATGTTTTTCATTTTCAGAAAGAATGAACGAGCAATGTTCTTGCAGTAAATGTTCTGTTTCTCGCTCCATTCCCTTTCTTACATACTGCTCTTTGTCTTTCATAATAGAAGAGATTAATGTCTCTAAACTTTGAATCTCATTGTATGGATGATTCATCATTCGCAATGATGTATAAAAAATACCATCTACTTCAATATCCCAGTTAGAAAAGGATTGTTTTACACTATCTCTATAATCTTCAAACGATAGTTCATTTTCTTTATGTTTATCTATTTGGTTTACAACGAGATAAACCGTTTTATTACGTTGTTTCAATTCTTTAACAAACTGTAAGTTCACTTCTGATTGGACATGATTATAATCCATCATGTAAAAAATAACGTCTGCAAGATGCAAAGTTGATTCTGTTGCTAATTGGTGGGCATCATCCGTAGAATCAATTCCTGGTGTATCAACTAACATAACCCCATCAGGAATTGGCGCATCATTTCGATAAATATGAACACCAATTACTTCATCACCATCTTTACAAATTTGTTTTAATTCTTCTGCTGAATATGCACCGTCATATTCATACTGTTCTCCAGACTTAATCGTTACAACAACGCGATCAGATCCTCTTTCAATTTTAACGACGTTAGCACTCGTTGGAATCGGGCTTGTCGGTAATAATTGCGCTTTATATAGGTGATTCATCATTGTCGATTTCCCCGCAGAAAAATGACCACAGAAAGCTATCATAAGCTGTTCTTGTTTATATTTTTGAATCACCTCAAACAATTTCAAACTATTTTCCGTATCGCCGTGTTTTTGCCACTCTTCATAAAAACAAACAAGTTTTTTCATACCGTTTGTCTGTACTATGTTTGTCATCCCCTTGTTCCCCTTTATCCAAGATGTATATACTTTATCCCACTATTTATGGGCAGTAAAAGCCCAAGTGATGTGGGCTATTAATCAGCAGGAGATGAACCTCCTCACTGATTAAAGTTTCACTTTATTATCATACTAAATTTTCAGCATATTCTCATCAAAAATAAAAAATCCCTTTCATTCTTTTTAAAAATGAAAGGGATTTTATGTCATATCGTTCATTTTGTTGTTCCTACTCCATTTAATACATACTTTGTAACACCAACATATATAGCAACCGTTCCTGCAACAAGTGCATATACCATATTAACACACCAACCTTTTTGATAATGATTATCACTTTTGAATATATTTTATCATTAAAGAGAATCATTATCAACAATTTTCTAAAAAAGAAAGCTCCTTCGGGAAAAGGAGCTTTACTGCCTGTTTTAAAGAAGTTTTATACTTGTTGTGCACTCTTATTATATCTCATAATACACATCTTAACAGTTTTAAAAATTGGAAATCCCCCCTAGCTCCGCCATCTTACATTTTGTATAATAAAAGGGAATTACTTATCAAGGAGGAAAATAATGACACAAAATCTTTCACAAGGCGATAGGATACACTCCATCGATATTATTAGAGGCATAGCTGTACTTGGTATTTTTCTTGTTAACTGGCCAGTTATCGCTGGTGTTGACTCTCGAGACATTTCAGGCGTTTACGAGGGATTAGATAGCTATATTCGCTTATTTTATGACATGTTTATTCAAACGAAGTTTTATACTATTTTTTCATTTTTATTTGGATTAGGTTTCTATATCTTTATGAATCGTGCTGAGGCGAAAACAGATCGTCCGAAAACTTTATTTGTTCGCCGCCTGCTCATTTTATTACTATTTGGTTTCTTGCATTACGTTCTTTTATGGGACGGAGACATCCTACATAGTTATGCCATCGCTGGATTTTTCTTATTCCTATTTTATAAGAGAGAGCCTCGTACTATTTTAATATGGGCTTTAGTTTTACTAAGTGTTTTTCAATTTTTCATGCTAATCGCTAGTATAGTGGTTGCCTTAGTACCAAAGGCAGAGTTAGGATTTTCCTTACCGATCATGCCACTTGAAGATTGGATGTCACAAATACAAAATCGTTTCCATGCATTTTATTCTGAAGGAATTGGACTAAATGTATTCATGCTCCCAGAAACAGTTGGGCTATTTTTACTTGGTTTATACGCTGGCAAAAAAGATATTTTCCGCCGCACGAAAGAGTTAGATCCAAAACTTAAAAAGTGGCAAATCATTATGTTCATTTTGACATTACCAATGTGGTTCTTCATGGTCCGTTACTTCTTATCAAAACCATCTTATGAACCATTTTATATGCAAGCCTTTACAATGTTTAGCGGAAAAACATTATTTATCTTCTACATTTTCACACTGATGCGCTTATTACAAAAAGAAAGATGGCAAAAAATATTACGCCCGTTCCAATATGTCGGACGAATGGCATTAACAAACTATATTTCACATACAATTATTACGTTAATTGTATTCGGCTTAATTTTGAAAAATTATTATCCTGCTCCATTATGGGTTGGACCACTATTTTGCATCGGGTTCTACACATTACAAATCTTTGTTAGCCATTGGTGGCTTTCTCGTTACCAATACGGGCCACTTGAATATATATGGCGCTTAGGTACGTACGGAAAGATGATGCCACTTAAAAAGAAAAGCAAGGTCTCATAATGAGACCTTGCTTTTTTATGCTTCTCTTACTGCACTTTGCATAGAGACTGGCTCTTCTTTTACTTTCACTTTACGCTGCGGTACCATATTAAACACGATATTTAACAGAACTGCTGATGCACTTCCAAGTACAATTCCATTATCTGTTAAAATACGAATACTTTCAGGCAGCTGCGAGAATAACGTTGGAACAACTGTAACACCAAGCCCGATTCCGACAGAACATGCAACAATTAATAAATTTTCTTGTTTTCCAAAATCAACACTACTTAACATTTTAATGCCATAAGCCATTACCATGCCGAACATTGCTAACATCGCACCGCCAAGTACTGATTTCGGAATAATTGTTGTAATTGCTGCGATTTTAGGAATAAATCCAAGAGCGATTAACATACCACCACAAGTATAAATAATAACGCGATTTCTTACTCCAGTTAATTGAACAAGACCTACGTTTTGAGAGTATGTTGTATACGGAAAAGCGTTGAAAATACCGCCTAATATCATTGCTAATCCTTCTGCACGATAACCTTTTGTTAATTCTTTTTCACCAATCTTTTTATTGCAAATATCAGATAATGCAAAATATACACCTGTTGCTTCCACAATCCCTACGCAAGCAACAAGAATCATCGTAATAATTGGTGTTAATTCAAATGTTGGTGTACCGAAGTAAAATGGCTGAATACCGTGGAACCAATCCGCTTCTCCAACCGCTTGCAAACTTACTTTCCCCATAAATGCTGCAACGATTGTACCGAACAAAAGACCCAGTAATATAGAGATTGAACGGATAAATCCGTCAAAGAAACGATACATAATGATGATAAATAATAAAACCCCAAATGCTAACGCTAAATTTTCAAGACTACCGAAATCTTTACTTCCTACTCCTCCAGCCATATCATTAATTGCTGCTGGAACAAGTGTAACTCCAATTACGGTAACGACAGATCCTGTTACAACAGGTGGAAACAGTTTTACAAGCTTTCCAAATAATTTCGCAAAAATAACAACGAATAACCCCGCAGCAATAATTGCTCCATAAATAGAAGATACGCCGTATTGTTTCCCGATTGCAATCATCGGTCCAACCGCTGTAAATGTACAACCAAGTACAACTGGAAGTCCAATACCGAAAAAGCGATTTGATAAGGCTTGTAAAATTGTCGCAACGCCGCACATTAATAAATCAATTGAGACTAAATATGTTAACTCTTTTTGATTTAAACCAAGTCCGCCGCCCACAATAAGCGGAACGATAATTGCACCAGCATACATAGCAAGCATGTGCTGAATACCAAGCGATGCGATTTTAAATGGGTGCTGCTTCATTGTTAGTTCACCTCCGCAGTTTCTTGCTGTACAAATGTAACTGTGCCGTTATCAAGTGATGCAATTTCTGCTAGTGATTCAACACGAACGCCCTGTTCACGCAGTTTCTTTCCTCCATCTTGAAATGCTTTTTCAATAACAATACCAATTCCTGCAATACTTGCTCCGGCTTGCTCTACTAAGCTCATCAAACCTAAAGCAGCCTGACCGTTTGCTAAAAAGTCATCAATGATTAACACGCGATCATTTTCATCGATATGATTTCGAGATAATGAAATTTCGTTCGTTTCTTGTTTTGTAAATGAGTATACTTTCGCAACATACATATTATCTTGTAACGTTAACGATTTACGCTTTCTTGCAAAAATCACTTTTACACCAAGCTCTAATGCAGCCATAACTGCTGGTGCAATGCCAGAAGATTCAATCGTCACGATTTTTGTAATGTTATCTTCTTTAAAACGTTTAGCAAATTCTTTTCCGATTTCTTGCATAAGTACTGGATCAATTTGATGATTTAAAAATGCATCTACCTTTAATACATCTCCAGATAAAACCTTTCCTTCGTTCAAAATCTTTTCTTGTAATACTTTCATGTTTGTTCCCCCTCTTATGCAATAAAAAAACTCCAAAAGCCGCCACCACTCGTTACAAGTGAGAGACGTGCTTTTGGAGTTTCGCAAAAAAGAATGCTAAACAAGCAAATATATTCGTCCTCACTCATAGTCGAAGTATTTACGGTACTTCGGTAGAAACTTGCAGGCCATATCCCCGCGATTATATGAGTGTAGCTAACTATTTATTTTATAGAAGGATTATAACGCACTTTTTATACTTTGAAAAGCATTTATCCAAAAAACACGTACGAATTTTATAAAAACACTATTTTCGTTCGAGTTTTGTAAACTCTTACATTTCTTATTACTGCGTCGTTAAGATGACTGGCCCATCTTTTGTAATTACAATTGTATGCTCATATTGAGCAGATAATTTCCCATCCATCGTTCGTGCAGTCCATCCGTTTAAATCTACTTTATAATACCTCATACCTACATTTACAATCGGTTCAATTGTAATTACCATTCCTTCTTGTAGTTCTGGTCCTTGTCCTGGCTTCCCAAAATGAAAAATTGCTGGTTCTTCATGAATCTCTTTACCAATCCCATGTCCCGTAAAATCTCTTGCAACAGAAAAACCTTCAGAAGCTACATAACTTTCAATTGCATAGCCAATATCTCCTACATGATTACCGATTATCGCCTGATCAATCCCTTTATACAAAGCATTCTCAGTTACTAACAATAACCTTTTTGTTTCATCAGAAATATCCCCTACTATATACGTCCATGCAGAATCTGAGAGTGCACCATTTAAGTTTACTACCATATCAATTGTTACAATATCTCCTTCCTGTAAAGGTACATTACTAGGAAAACCGTGACACATTTCATCGTTTACAGATGCACATATCGCGTATGGATACCCGTTGTAACCTTTCTGTTCAGATATTGCACCATGGTCTCTTAAATACATTTCAACAAACGTATCAATTTCTTTTGTAGTTATACCTGATTTCATCATTTTCGCAATTTCTCTATGACATGAAGCAAGTAATTTTCCAGATTCATGCATCAAATCTATTTCATTTTTCGTTTTAATTGTAATCATGTTATCTCTCCTTGCTAAACTTGCTATTTGCTACTTAAGTTCAATCATACACACCCTCTTCCAAAATTTCAAAACTTCAAATTACACCAAGTATAAAAACAAACATCATTTATTTCTACTTTTAACACCAAAATAAAAAACAGAAGAGTTCCTTCTGTTTTTTAATCATTTTTACATAGATAGTTCATTTTCAAAAACTCAAAACAACCGCCATTTGTTTTCTGAATAAACGTCCCAACTGCTTCAAATCCTGCCCTTTTATATACTTTAATTGCTCTTTCATTAAATGTCGCTACTGATAATGTTCTATAATTGCAGCCGTATTTTTCTTTACTAAAATCTAGTCCAGCGTTTACGAACTTTAAACCCAATCCATTGCCAGTTATATCAGGTCTCATTCCAAGTCCCATATCAACCGTTCGATTATTTATTTTACAAAAGCTAAAGAAACCAATTGTGGTATCGATTTCCTTCACCGAAAATGTATGATTTCCCCTCATCTCACCATTTAAAAACTCAGCTAAATCTTCTTGATCTGCCTCCATATTATAAAAAGAATACTCCCCTTCATAATGCCAGTTGTGTGCAATTTCTTCTGCTTCCTTTTGCGTCATTACCGTAAAAACATATCCCATCACTACACTCCCCTTTCAAAAAAAAAAGCTGCAATTAAGCAGCTCTTTTTTTATAACTCATAAATTTCTTTATACTTCGCTTCTAAATAATCAGCTAGGTAGTTTGCATTTAAACCTTCACCAGTCACATCTTCTAAAATTTCAAGTGGCTTCTTCGTTTTACCATATTGGTGAATATTCTCTGTTAACCATTCACGAATTGGTGTCACGTTTCCATCTTCTAATAATGCATCAAAGTTCGGAATATCTTTTAACATCCTCTGTTTAAATTGCGCAGCATACATATAACCAAGCGCATAAGATGGGAAATAGCCAAATGAGCCGCCAGCCCAGTGAACGTCTTGTAATACACCTTGCGCATCGTTTTCCGGACAAATTCCTAAATACGTTTCCATCTTATCATTCCATGCTGCTGGTAACTCCTTTACTTGCAGTGTGCCATCAAATAATTCTTTCTCCAGCTCATAGCGAACCATAACGTGAAGCGGATATGTAAGCTCATCTGCTTCTATACGAATGAATGACGGCTTCGATTCGTTAATCGCATCATAAAACTCATCCACTGATATATCATCAAATTGACCATCGCTATATTGTTTTAATAAATCATAATTTTTCTTCCAGAATGATTTATTACGGCCGATAAAGTTTTCAAAGAATAACGATTGTGATTCGTGAATACCCATAGATGTTCCACTGCAAAGCGGTGTACCTTCTAATTCCTCTGCAATGTTTTGTTCATATACAGCATGACCACATTCATGAATCGTGCCGAAAACAGCCATACGGAAGTCTTTCTCATCATAGCGAGTCGTAATACGAACATCTCCTCTATTTAATGTAATTTCAAAAGGATGTACCGTTTCATCAAGACGACCCGCTTCAAAGTTATAATTCAACTGTTTCAATAACTCTAAAGTAAAGTTCTTTTGTTGCTCTTTTGAAAAATGTTCGGATAAAGAATTTGTTTTCAGTTCTTTTTTAGACTCAGAAATTTCTTTTACAAGCGGAACGATCCGTTCACGCAATTGACCAAATACATGATCTAATACTTCTACTGTGATTCCTGGCTCATACATGTCTAATAGTGTATTATATTTATACGTTTCGTAACCCCAATATGTAATAAACTTCTTTTTGAATTCAACAATTTTTTCTAAATACGGACGGAACATTTCGAAGTCAGATTTTTCGCGAGCTTCTTCCCATACACTTTCCGCTTTCGCTTCTAATTTCACATACTCTTCATATTCCGCTTGTGGAATTTTCTTATTTCTATCATATTCTTTACGACACTCTTCAACCATTTTCTTTGTCGTTTCAGAAAGTTTATTTTCAGCAATTAATGATTCTAGTTCAGTTAAATAGTTCCCCATCTCATCTGAAGTTGACATTACAAACACTTCGGATGAAAGCATTCCAATTACTTCTGAACGCTGGTCTACACCTTGCTTTGGTGCACCTGTTCTTAAATCCCAAAACATTAAACTTAATGCTTCCCCATAATTCCCTATCTTCTTCACATATGCTAAAAATTGTTTTTCTACTTCATGTGTAGCAACTGTCATAGTATAAAAAACCTCCTTTTTCTACCTCAAAATTATTTCGACATTAAAACATAAATTCCTTTTCTAATAGAAAAAAAGCTTGGCAAGCGCCAAGCTTTTTCCTATAACAAATATTTTTTCACTTATAGTACTTTTCCTTCTACCGGAAGCACTTTCTTCACTGCTTCTATCACTTTTTCATCTTCACTTTCTGATAAGAATAATGATATAGCACCTTTATCTTCACTTGTACGAATTAAACGTCCAATTCCTTGACGAAGACGTAAAATCATATAAGGCACATCTACGTCCCAGAATGGATCATTTACATGTTTACGCTTCGCCTCAAACACAGGATCGTTTGGAGGGAATGGTAATGACCAAATAATAACATGTGATAATGATGAACCTGGAATGTCTAAACCTTCCCATAAATGAACGGCACAAAGTACAGTCTCTTCTTCATTTTGGAAACGAGAAACGAGCTGACTAATTTCTTGATCTCCTTCATATAGGAACGGAACTGACATTTGCTCTTTACTTACATATTCTTTAAACGCTGCAAGTTCTTGCGTTGTACGGAATAATACGAGTGTACGTCCATTTGTTTTTTGTATATTTTCAAGTGTATATTGACACTTTCTTTCCCATTCATTTTCTTTCGCACACGGAAGTAAGTTTACTGTCATTTGCTCTTCATAATCAAACGGCGAAGCAACTGAGAATGATAAGTAATCTTTTACCCCTAGACTATTTGCAGTGAATGCAAACGAATCGTTGTCCGATAATGTCGCAGAAGAGAAAATATACGGAATTTTCTTCGAGAATACTTTTTCTTGTAACACTTCTTCAACTGCACGCGGCATAATAACTAACGTGAAGGCACCGTCACCTTCTTCACCCCACGTAATTACATTTTTCTCGTGCATGAAAAGACGTAGTGAGTGCTCTAACACATCTAAATGCTCATCAACGATATTTAAATCGTATGTGTTTACTGTATGCATTTCACTTTCAAATACTAATGCGTCACCAACCTCACCGATTTTTGCATAAAGTCTATTCGCTTCAGCAGTAACCTTTTCCGTTACAGTAATTTCTAAACGATCAGAACCTTCAATTTCCTTTTTATTCTCTTGTAGTACCTCAAAGAATCGTTCAGTTTGCCAAATTGTTTCTTCTACTAAATGTGCAAACTCTTCACGAATATCGTTTTGTAACAATCTCGTTAAAAGTTGTTCCATCATTGTTTGCTTTAAACGATATGTTAAAGCTTTTTGCGCTGCATACTCCACAAGATGTCCTTCATCGAATACAACACAGCTACTTTCAGGTAATAACGGAATTTGCCCTTCACGTTTACGAGCATCATACGTCCAAATATGATCCATATAGAAGTCTTGAGAACAAATAATTAGATCTGCAGCTTTACGATAATGTTCACGAGAAAGTGTTTGACCACAACGATGACGAGAATCACAAGTGAAGCAATCTTGGAAGTAATCCCAGTTTACTTTTGACCATTCCTCGTCATTTAATAGTGGAAATTCTTTTCGATCACCATAGTGAGTAAAGTTTTGCATCGTACCATGATCGAATACGAACTGAGGTAATTCGTAATATACATCTTCAATTACTTCTGGAGCTCGTCCACTCATAACATCTTCAAGTTTACGTAAACATAAATAATTATCCATTGATTTCGCAAGTCTAACATCAACAGATAGTCCTAATGCTTCAGATAACTTAGCAATGTCTCCTTCTTCTTTCACAAGCTGCTCAATTAACGTTTCATCTGCGCAAGCGATAATAGCCGGTTTTCCAGTATAACGCGCGTAACAAATTGCATATAGAAGATATACAATTGTTTTCCCTGTTCCTACTCCCGCCTCTGCAAACATAACTTTCTTCTCTTGGAAAGCACGTTCTAACTGAAACGCCATAAAAATTTGCTCATCACGTTCTTCGAAGCCTTTTTCCGGAAGGATGTCGTAAAACACATCTCCAATCCACTCATTCAACTTATCATAAAAATTATCTTGTTTTCCTACTTCAAATGGTAACCTCTTCTCAGTAAACATCCTTAGCCTCCAACCAAAAAGTTTTTCTATAAAAAGATATAGCAACTGCTACTCATACGCGCGCAGTTGCTTTCCCCCTGTTGTGATACATAAAAATACACGAAAAAAATTTTCCTTTCGAAAAAGGAAAATTTTTTTCTATATTAATGACTTTAAATACCGTTTATCAATCGCTGTTTCATGTGACAGTGCCGATAAATACTCTTCCTGCGCTTTTTGTATTTCATCCGCAATTACGCCGTGACTATCCACTTCTTTTCCGAGCTCATCATACGTACGGTGAATAGCCTTTTGAATCATTGATAATTGGAAACCATCCATATCGCTTCCTCCTTTTACGCATTACATAATAGCCAGTATATGCGCGCCGGAGGAGTTTTATACTATGAGTTACGCGGTGGACGTTTTCCGAAGTATTGGTAGTAATCTGTACGGATAAAGCCGTTAAACAACTTACGCTTCTTCGATGCATCTTTACCGTAACACTTCTCAAATGCTTCATAACTTGTTAATAAATACATTGACCACGTATCTAATGGGCGGAATACTTCTCCCATTTCTTTATATAATTTTTCAACAAGCGCTCTTTCACTTAAACGTTCTCCGTATGGAGGATTCGTTACAACATAGCCATATTCCTCTTTTGTTGTGAAATCTTTTACTTGCATTTGTTTAAATGATATAAGATCCCCTAGTCCAACTTCTTCTGCGTTATCTTGGGCAACTCTTATCATACGGTGATCGATATCTGACCCAATGATTTGCAATGGTTGATCATAATTTGCTAAATCTTCAGCTTCTTGACGAGCTTCGCGCCAATTTTGTTTACCAACCCAGCCCCATTCATCCGATGCAAAGCCTCGGTTAAATCCTGGTGCGATATTTTGTCCGATTAATGCAGCTTCAATTGGAATTGTTCCAGATCCACAGAAAGGATCAACGAAAGGACGATCCGGCTTCCAGTTTGTTAACTTAATTAAAGACGCGGCTAATGTTTCTTTTAAAGGCGCTTCACCTTGCTCAAGACGGTATCCACGTTTATGAAGACCTACACCACTCGCGTCAATTGTTAACGTTGCAATATCTTTCAACATTGCAATCTCAATACGGAATAACGGACCATCTTCTTCAAACCATGTTGTACGTCTATATGTTGTTTTTAATTTCTCAACGACAGCCTTTTTAACAATACGTTGGCAGTCTGATACACTAAATAATGTTGATTTCAAAGATTTTCCGATAACAGGGAATTCTCCGTTCTCTGGAATATAATCTCCCCAGTTTAACGCTTTTGTTTTTTCAAATAACTCATCGAATGTCGTTGCTTTAAATTCACCGACTTTAATTTTCACACGGTCCGCAGTACGTAACCATAAATTCGTACGACAAATCGCTTTTTCATCCGCTTCAAACGTTACCTTTCCGTTTTCCACTTCACATTCGTAACCAAGATCGCGAACTTCTCGGGCAACTAACGCTTCAATACCCATTGCCGCTGTTGCAATTAAAGTAACTTTTCCCATTTGCATTCACCTCTTATGTATAATCAAACAATAATTAATAACATGTTGTCCTATTAATTATTACATATTACGAAGAATCTTCTCATTTACCATTTTAACTCACTATTTATAACTTCATACAAATAAAAAGCCCTCCTCTAACAAAGGAGAGCTGAGTTATTTCATAGTTGGTTCATAACGTTCTGTAAGCCATGTTCTGTTCCTTTGTACTGCAAACGGCCCACGCCTCGTACTCCGGTGGCAATCATCTATCTACAGGTTACGAAAACCTGTCCTTTCCCATCGTTGATTTCCTTAGGAAAGATTCCCCTACCATTATTTGGGTTTCTCGCTCGTGGGGTTTACCTCGTTCCACTCCTATCATTTCTTCAAGGACTTCGTCACTGTGGCACTTTAAAGGTAGTCAAACCATATCCGAAAGGACTTAGGTTTTTTCCCTGCCGTTAAACCAGCCTTACAGCCAGAATACCCTAGCTTATGAATTGGCTAGGCACGAACACTACAGCCATCTCAGGCCGTGCGAGCATGGACTTTCCTCTACAACGTTGGCGTTGCAGCGATTACCCAAACGTTATGACATCCATTAGTATAGTGGAAACAAAAAGATTTTGCAATGTTTTTTTCTATGTAAAATGCTTTAACCTTTTTGTTACCTTGAATTATTCGTATAACTTGCTTCCAAATACAGCTTTTTCTAAATTAGATAGACGTTTTAAAATATCCGTATTCGTATTGTTATATACCGGTTGTGCAACTGGTGTTTGTACCGGTTGTTGCGGAACTTGTGTTGCCGCTACTTTCTGTTCTTCTAATTCACGTTTCAAACGAGCATTTTGTTGTTTTAATTGATCAAACTCCTTATGAAAGGCTTCATAGTCTTTAATAATCATATCAAGAAACTTATCTACTTCTTCTTGCTGATAACCTCTCATACCTGTTTTAAATTCTTTTTCTAAAATATCTTTCGCCGTTAATTTAATTTTATCCGAAATCATTTTCTTCACCTCAAATTTTTGCCAAAACTTTCATTAACTAAATTTTTTCAGAAACAACGCCTTTTGTCAATCATATATACGAGCACTATATTACATATTACTCTGCATTATTCCATTGTTCCTCTTCTATTATATCTTGTAAATCAGAAAAAAGAATGAAATAACTGTGATAATTTTCTATTTCTCCTTTTTTCTTTGCTGCTTCTACAATATATTTCGGGCTCCCAGGCTTTTCTTCATCATATACCGCTAAAAGCGCATCGCTTTTTTCAATAAAAAATTGATTCTTTAATTTAAATTGCTCCGGGCTTTCGTACTTCCGTTTCGTAATACTATCAATGTGATCTGCTTGCGAAAGAATATGCTCGTAATATTCACGGTTATCTTCCTTCCAATTTTCTTCTTGCTCTAAAAAAGGGGTAAATACCGCTAATTTCAAATCCGGATACTCTACTTGAATCTCAAAAACAACTTCAGCAGCCCATAACTCGACTCCTAACTGGCCACTTATAATAACCCACTCCAAACCTTCTTCTACAAAGGCCGTTAATTTACGATGCAACGCCTTTTTTATACATTCTACTCCTGGATGATCATTTTTAAATATTCCAAATTCAAATGGCTTATATCCTGTTACAGCAGCAACTTTCATACCAACACTCCAATTACAAAAAAAGAACTAGCATTTTGCTAGTTCTAACATATCATTTACTTTTTAAACATTCCACCAACATTTGGTCCCATATTTGGTCCAAATGGAGATACATTCGGTCCTGGTCCAAATGGAGATATTTGATGCCCGTGGTGATGATGGTGATGATGGCCATGACCACATGGTCCATATCCACCACCGAATCCACCACCGAATCCACCGCCAACTCCACCAACAAATCCTGGATCACCAGGGTCCACAACATTTACGTTCGAGTTTGTTTGTGGGAAGAAGCCTTGATTTTTAATTTGTTGATGGTGTACATGTGTTGTATGCGTTGGGAAAATGTGTGGCACCACCGTTGTTGAAAAAGAATGTGTTACGCATTGTTTCGTCGGATGAATGACAGGAGCAGTTGTACAAATAGGTCCTGTTGGCTTCTGCCCCCCAAAGCAAGGATGACAATGATGCATAGTTTTTCTCTCCTCTCTCATAAAAAAAATCTGACTACACTTTACAATATGAGAAAGGAGGTAAGGCCGCTTGTTATATATACCCATTTATTTCACGGAAATTTATCTAGTGCTGCATTTCATTCATCATATACATTACGGACAACACCCTACTATCATTTACCAAAGAACCCCCCGACTTGCTTAACAATCCCCGTCACTTGATTCATCGCATTCATCATTTGTCCAGCTGTATTCATCATTTTATTCACATCATAGCTACCATCTGATGTTTTAAATTGTGAAACAAAACTAGAAAACTGACTTGGTTGCTGTTGCTTTTGTTTATTCATTGTTGGGTATGGTTGTTTTGGTGGATAAAACATAGCCTGTTGATTTACATATTGAGTTGGTGGCATGTAGTATTGTGAATTCATATACATTTGTTGCGGTTGATCTGTATACATTTGCTGGGGCTGATTCATATACGTTTGTTGCGGTTGATCCGTATA
>NZ_LDUK01000017.1:0-123162 GCF_001043575.1 Bacillus sp. LK2 | reverse complement strand
GGATCTCAGCAAGGAAATAATGGAAACCAGCAAGAGAACAACGGAAGAGGATCTCAGCAAGGAAATAATGGACATCAGCAAGAAAACAACGGTAGGGGATATAAACAAGAAAATAATGAGAATCAGCAAGGAAATAAAGGTAATATAAACGAAAATAACGGGTCTGCAAATGAGGACGAAAACATTCCTGCCACATAACATCAAGGGAATGGAAAGAAGAATCTATAAAATATTGAAGATGGGGATTCGTTTCATTTCAAAGCTAAAAGGAATTTATTATTCTATATTCCTATTAAGCTATTTTCATATCCTATTAATATAGTTTGCGTTTGTACTTAGAATAAGACTAAAAGGAGTATGTAAAAGATATAATGGAGAAAAAAATTCAACAAGAGAAAGATAAATCAAAACCTGTTTTTTATGATCCTAAAGGAAGAAGAAAAATAGCTTTTAGTTGGTTTCTATGTATATCAATAGTTAGCATAAGTATTGTATTTTATTTTTTCTTTCAAAGTATTTTTTCAACACCAGAAATTCCAAATATGAATCCTACTGTAAAAGAAGATACTAAACTTGTACCTATTAATCAAAAACTCAGCGATCAGCAGTTAAAGAAAGAAGAATTCAAACCTAATACCGAAATGAAAAACGATGAAAGTTCGGTGAATTCAACGAACGATAGCAAACAACCTAAAGAAGTTTATGGTTTTTATGTAAACTGGGATGAAAATAGTACTGCTTCTTTAAAAGAAAATATCGATTCATTAACCATGTTAGTACCAGAATGGTATCACTTAAAAGCAGACTTAACAATTAGTAGTGAGATAAAACCTGAGATTGTAAAGTTAGCAGAAAAAAATCATGTGAAAATTATGCCTTTACTTACTAACTATACGCAAGAAGCTTCTGGTCCTGATAGTGAACTTATTCATAAGTTACTGAATTCTCCAGATCATGTAAAGACAAAGTTTATTAACGATTTAGTAAAGCAAGTTGAAAAAAATAGATTTTCAGGTATTAATATTGACTTTGAGGCAATAGCTGAAAGCGATAGAGAAAACTTAACAAATTTTATGAAAGACCTTACTACGGTCTTTCGTAAACATCATTTGCTCGTTACGCAAGATGTTCCTGCCAATGATAAAGCTTTTGATTATGGTGCTTTAGCCAAAGTAATAGATCGTATGATTGTAATGATGTATGATGAGCATTATGGAGCAGGGGTACCAGGACCAATTGCTTCAAATAAATGGTTTGAACATACGCTCAATGAACTAGATATTCCGTCTGAGAAACTTATAGTTGCTTTCGGTAACTATGGATATGATTGGGAAGTAAATAGCAATGAACCTGCGAAGTCCTTAACTTTCTCAGAAGTTATGACAATGGCTCATGATTCAAATATAAATATTCAATGGGATAAGATTAGTGGAAACCCTTATTTTAGATATAAAACAGGAGCGAAAGAACATACTGCTTGGTTCTTAGATGGTGTTACTCTTTATAATCAAGTGAAAATCGCAATGAACAACAATGCAAAGGGGCTTGCATTATGGAGACTAGGAGCAGAAGATCCTACTATATGGAAAGTTTTAAAAAATCCTATTGAGGTACAAAATAATCCTGATGCATTACATAAAATCGCTAGTTTAGATGAAGTAAATTATTCTGGACAAGGCGAAATTTTACAGATTGAGAATGAAAGACGAAATGGATTGAGAGATTATAAAGTAGGTAAAAATGGTTATCTTACAGATGAAGTATATCAATCACTACCATCGGTATACGAAGTGCAACGCTATGGAAAACCAAATGGAAAACAAGTAGTATTAACATTTGATGATGGACCAGATCCGGAATACACACCGGAAATTCTAGATATATTAAAAGAGAATAAAATAAAAGCAGCTTTTTTTGTACTTGGTGAAAACGCTCAACTAAATCCTAGTATTGTTAAAAGAATATACGATGAAGGGCATGAAATTGGCAATCATACCTTCAAGCATCCTAACGTAGCTAATACGTCTTTACTACGAACAAAAGTAGAGCTTAATACGACACAACGCTTGATTCAAGAAATAACTGGACATTCTACGGTTTTATTTAGGCCACCATATGAAGCAGATGCTAACCCGCATTCATCAAATGAAATATTGCCTATTTTGCGTGCACAAAATATGAACTATACAATGGTGGCAGAAAAAGTTGATCCTGAGGACTGGGCAATGCCATCAACCAATGAATTGGTAAAGCGTGCTCTTAATCCTATTTATAAGGGGGAGGGAAATGTTATTCTTCTCCATGATGCAGGAGGGAATCGTACCCATACGGTAGAGGCGCTGCCGATGATTATTAAAGACCTTAAAAAGCATGGATATAGTTTTGTAACAATTTCAGATTTAATGGATAAAGAACGAGATGAAGTTATGCCTCCCGTTTCTTCTGAGGATAAGCAATATTTACTTTACAATAAAGCTGTTTTTTCAGGAGCGGGATATTCTAAGCATATATTAACAACTATTTTTTATATTGCTATTGGATTAGGTATTTTCCGATTCCTATTTTTAATATATTTTGCATTCAAGCAGCAAAAGAAAATAAAATCTCGTCTATTTGTTAATTCATCTTATCAACCTTTTGTTAGTGTTGTGATAGCAGCATATAATGAAGAAAAGGTAATAGCCAAGACGATTCGCTCAATTTTGGATAGTAATTATAGAGAGTTTGAAGTTATTGTTGTGGATGACGGATCGAAAGATGGTACGTCAAAAGTAGTTCAAGAAACATTTCATAAACACCCTAAAGTTCGTTTAATTCAGAAAGAAAATGGTGGGAAATCATCCGCAATGAACTTAGGATTTCAAAAATCACGAGGAGAAATCATTGTTACTTTAGACGCGGATACTATTATTGCGCAAGATGCTATTTCTCTAATGATCAGACACTTTGAAGATCATAATGTAGCGGCAGTTTCAGGCAATGTCAAAGTGGGAAATAGACGGAATTTGTTAACTACTTGGCAACATGTTGAGTATATTACAGGATTTAATTTAGAACGCAGAGCTTTTGATGAGTTAAATTGTATTACAGTAGTTCCTGGAGCCATTGGAGCATGGCGTAAAAAGAATGTAGTTGAATCTGGATATTTAAGTGAAGATACATTGGCAGAAGATACGGATCTTACTATTACATTTTTACGTCAAGGACATAGAATTGTATATGAAGAAAAAGCGTATGCTTTTACGGAGTCACCTGAAGATGTGAAAAGTCTCATTAAACAGCGATATCGTTGGTCGTATGGTACACTCCAATGTCTTTGGAAACATCGAAAAGCATTGTTTAATTCAAAACATAAAACATTAGGGTTTATTGCGTTACCTAATATGTGGTTGTTCCAATATGTTCTGCAATTCATTGCTCCTTTAGCAGATATATTAATGATTATGGGACTATTTAGTAGCGATCCGCTAAAAGTTTTGGGATTTTATCTTGTATTCTTTTTAATGGATCTTCTCGCTTCTCTGTTTGCATTTAAATTAGAGAAAGAGAACCCTAAACCATTAGTATGGTTAATTTTACAGCGCTTTATTTATCGTCAATTTATGACTTATGTAGTAATTAAATCTGTATTCTCATCTATTCGAGGGGTAGCGGTAGGATGGAATAAACTAAAGAGAATGGGGAGTGTTAAGCATTCTCCAGAACATAAGGAGGCATCATAAGAGAGCAGATTATCTGCTCTCTTTGTCATTGATTTTAGTTAGTTGAATCTAGAGTAGATGTAACATAAAACCTTCTGCTCCCATAACGAAATTTCTATTCATTACTGATTATTGATAGTGAGACATTATGCTAAGGCTCCCCTTTAGTTTCGGACTAAAGGTTTTTTTATAGTTTTTTTTAAAATGACGGACACAAAATCGTGTATCCTTTCGAATTATATATATGGATATCATTAATGTTTATATAAAAGGGGAGAAAAAATATGAAAGAAACAAAAGAAATGTATGAAGAAATCTCTGAAGTATTAAAGGTATTGGCGCATCCTGTCCGTTTATCCTTAGTAAAAATAATGCTTGCAAAAGGCCCTACTAATGTAACGACAATGTATGGGGATTTACAAATGCCCCAAAGTACAATTAGTCAACATTTATCCAAATTAAAAGCTGCTAAAATGATTACAGGTACTCGGAAAGGATTAGAAATTTATTATGAAGTAACGGACAATCGTACAAAATCAATATTATCATGTTTAGTTTAAATGCTGACTTACTAGATTTCAAAGTAACAAATTATATAACTATCCATAGCACTAATTATGCAAATAGCACAGTCGTCCTGTTGAACAGTTTTTCTGTTTTTCTTAGCGTGAAGCTAGCAAAATTAAACTATTTCAAAATGAAAAAACGCTATTCTTTCCTATGATTCTACAGAAAGAATAGCGTTTTTTCATTTTAAGGAGTATCTTTTATATTAGCTTGATAGCGATATGGTATTATCCCTAAAATACAAAAATATTGATTTTGCTTTCATTCAAACTAATAATAAAATATAAACATCACTTTCCGTAATTCTTGATATTTATTTGATTATTACATATATTATAACATTTCTCCTTAGTTTGTTGGTAAAATGGCCTTCATGTTCACTAAGCTATCTATTCTGTATGTACAAAATTTATGAAACCTCAATTGGCAGCAATAAAATTCATCAAGTTGATGATAATGAGGAGTAACAAATGACCTGGCAAGTGGAACTCATATTTTTGGATAGAGGGCATTATATGTTTTGGATATATTAATAGTTAGGGAACACAAATAAGGGGTGGAGATATAGAAATGGAATTATTTGATTACTATAAGCGAAAAGGGAATTTTAAACTGTTAATTGGAACGGGTATTTTTATTCTTGCGTTATGCGCTGTATATGACGATTGGGGACGTGTTAATTGGGGACAGATTATCTTTATCGTTATCGCTTCTTCTATCTTTTTTGGAATTGGATTTTGGCAGTTAAGAAAAGGAAATTTGATACAAAAAAATACTGTGAAAAGTAATGCAACGTTTTGGGATGTTGATACTTTTGTCGTATTAGAATTACCTAAACGAAACAAGCAATTTGGTTTGTATCATCCTGATGGTGGATATATTGCAGGAACAAAGATGGTTTCATCTAACATTCTTTTTTCAGTGATACCTTTTTTACATAATAAAGATGTTTATGGATTAGAAACGAGTAGCGGGGAAATTCTAGCATATTTTCATACTGAAGTGGACGGATATGATTGGGTAATTTATGATTCGAATTATAACCAGATGGGTATGTTTAAAGAAAAAATGATACAAGGATTTACTATGATACGTGGTACTTTGATGACTGATAAATCTACAAAATTGTCAGATGTAGAAGTCGAGTTTGATTTTATTCAAAGCACTCTCCGTACAATAGATGGACGTACATTAGCAATCGGTAAGCAAGGATATATGCCTATAGAATGGAGTGAAAGGTTCATGGGTCTAAATGTACCTACTATTACATTAGGTTCTAATGCGTCTAATAATGAAAAAATTCTCGGTCTAGGGGTGCTCCTGTATAGCTTACGCACAATTGAGATTAGAAAAAGTAGAGCGAGCGTTTAATGAGGAAAATGTAGTATGTATATACGAAACCTTATAAAAACCTCATCTTTCTAATTATTTTTTGGGGTTGCTATCTTCTTAGTTTGATAGATGTGGGGGTACGTCCCATGTCCAGCAACTTAAGAAAACAAGTTACCCCAAAAAATGATAAAAATAAACCTTGGTGCTATAAAATTACAAAATATCCATTTGGGGGGTGCTTTAAAACTATAGCTTGATGGCATGTTACAGTACCCTATTATAAAATTTTAGAAGAATTCTTGACATAGAAGATTTAACAAAGTTCTTTTATTCATTTAATCTTTTTATCTGATGATCTTTTCCCCATTCAAATAGTTCATCCATAATTTGCATTAAAGATTTTCCATATTCGCTTATTGTGTACTCAACCTTTGGTGGTACTTCTTGATATACAGTACGATGGATAATTCCATCAGCTTCAAGTTGCCGAAGTTGTTGTGTAAGAACTTTTTGCGTAATGTTTGGGATTTCTCGTTTTATTTCATTCGTTCGCATTTTTCCATCCATCAAAACACATAATATATGAACTTTCCATTTTCCACCGATTACTTCGAGTGTCGTTGCGATTGGACAATCATCATTTTGATTCATATAACACCTCCAAAGGTACTTTAAGGTTCCTATAGCACTTGAAAGTACGTACTTTCCAATTATATGTGACTCATTCATACTAATACTAAAGGGTTTGAACTATTTATAAGGGGGAAGAAAATATATGAAAACACTTGTAATTGTAGCACATCCTGATATTGAAAAGTCTCGAATTAATAAAAGATGGGTAGAAGAACTTGAGAAATATTCGGATGAAATAACGGTACATGAACTGTATAAAGTGGCACCAAATTGGGAGTTTAATGTTGAAGAAGAACAAAAGTTGTTAGTAGAGCACGACCGATATATATTTCAATTTCCGCTCTACTGGTATAGCTCACCACCATTATTAAAAAAATGGTTCGATGATGTATTAACATATGGATTTGCTTACGGATCTAAAGGGGATAAAGTGAAGGGGAAAGAGTTTGGTGTAGCTATTTCTATAGGTGGATTAGAAAAAGACTATAAAAATAGCGGAATTACGATGGATGAGTTGACGAAACCATTTCACGCTACGTGCTTATATACAGGAATGGAATTTATACCATCATTTTATTTATATGGTGCGGAATATAAACTAAGTGATAAAGAGATTAATAAAAGTGCACCGGAGTATGTGCGATATGTGATGAATAAGGAGTATTCTAATATATAAGGGGAAATAGCCATTTACTTGTTAAGTAGATGGCTATTTTTTATTCGCTTTATATTAACTAAGTGTAATCTTTAGTGAATTAATAGTTAATATGGTAAAATAAAAAACCTAACATATATAAAGGGGAGTTTTACTTGAGAACGATGCAGCAATTATTACAAAAAAGATCCATGCAATCACCAAATTTAGAAGCGCTTGTTGGGGGGGAGAAAAGATATTCGTTTCAACAATATAATGAACGAGTAAATCAACTTGCGCATTACTTGTTACATAGCGGTGTGCAAAAAGGGGATCGCATAGGAGTTTTATGTAAAAACAATCACCCGCTTCCAACAATTATGATGGCAAGTTTAAAAATTGGAGCGGTATTTATTCCGCTTAATCATCAGCTTACTGCTTATGAATTAGAATCGATTGTAAAAGAAGCGAGATTAAAAGTATTAGTTATTGATGATGAATTTAGTGAAGTTGTATTAAAGGTTGATGCAGTTAAAGAAATTCCTAATGTAATTGAAACAACAAAAGAAGGTTTCGGTGCTTTTGAATTAAAACTACAAGAACAGCCAATAACAGAACCGAACGTGGCAGTTCATGAAGACGATGATGCTATTTTCTTATTTACTTCAGGAACGACTGGAAGTGCAAAAGCCTGCGTAATTGGTCATAAAAACTTACATCGCTATTTTACCGAGATTGCGGGGCAAAGAGAAATTCCAGCAGGTGAACGCTTTTTATCAGTGCACCCATTGTTTCATATGAGTGGCGTGCTTTCTATTTTAAATTGTATTTATCATGGCATTACGATGATCTTCTTAGCTGATTCGAATCCTACTCTTATTTGGGATAAGATTGAAGAAGAGAAAATTACTACGATGCTTGCGTTCCCAGCTGTTTATAGTTATATGCTTGATGAACTTAATAAAAAAGAGCGTAACATTTCGACTTTGAAAGTAGCACAAAGCGGTGGTACAAAAGTACCAGAAACGCTCATTCAAAAATATATGGAAAAAGGAATATATATGGTGCAAGGCTATGGTAGTACAGAAGGTTGGGTAGTAACCTCATGGCATCCAAATATGGGAAAAGAAAAAATGTCTTCTGTAGGGAAAACACTTAAACATGTAGAGTTAAAAATTGTTCATCCAGAAACGGGTGATGAACTAGCAACGAATGAAGTTGGAGAGATCCACGTAAGGAGCCCTTACATGTTTAAAGGATATTGGAACAACGAAAAGGCGACAGAGAAGGTAGTGAAAGATAATTGGTTTAACATGGGTGATGCCGGCATGATAGATGATGATGGATTCCTACATATTATGGGAAGATATAAAGATGTTATCGTGCACGGTGGTGACAATGTATATCCAGATCAAGTAGAAGATGTAATTCATGAAATAAATGGTGTTCTAGAAGTTGCAGTAGTTGGAGTCCCAAATGACTTTTGGGGGGAGATTCCAACAGCTTACACTGTAAAAGACATTAAAACATCTTTAACAGAAGAAGAAATTATTCAACATTGTAAAAGAAAACTAGCAAACTATAAAATACCAGAAGTTGTATTTATGGACGAATTACCGAAAAACGCTTTAGGGAAAGTGTTGAAGAGGGAATTAAGAGGAATTGTACTTGTAAAATAAAAAATGATTAAACGATGAGGAATCCAGTTATGTACAAAGCATAACTGGATTTTTGTTTATAAAGAACATAATAATTTACTAGATTTTGTATTTTGTGTAAGATAATAAAGAATATTCAATCAATAATTGAGGGAAGAGATATAAATGAAGCTGCCACTATTACAAGTAGAGACAGAGAGACTTATTATTCGTCCATTTCAAAAAGAGGATTATGAAAGTTGGTTAGATGGATTCAATAAGAGGTTACCATCTCAACATAAATATGATGATGGCTATCATGATATGTCGTCTTCAACGAAAGAATGGTTTACGGAATGGATAAGAGGTTTTGATGAAGCGGCACATCGAGATGAAATGTATGTATTAGGTATATTCCGAAAAGAAGATGGAGCGAATATTGGAAAGCTAGAGCTCATTAAAATTTTACGTATGGACTATCAATGGGCAATGATGGGGTACTCTATTCATAATCAATATTGGAAAAATGGATACGGAGTAGAAAGTGTAAAAGCTGCACTACCGTTATTTTTTAATAGTCTTCAATTTCATAGAGTCGAATTACATATAAATGTTGATAATGAGCCATCCGTTCGTCTTGCAGAAAGAGCAGGATTTTCCTTTGAATGTAAGAGAAAGGCTTTTTCTCTTGAAAATGGTAAGTGGGCAGATTTTCTTATTTATTATAAAAATAAGGAGATGGATATATGAGAGTCCTTATTACAGGTGGAAATCGTGGATTAGGGTTACAGTTAGTAAAAGTATTTCTGAAAAATGGTTGTTCCATCAAAAATGAAATTGAATTATATTATAAAATTTTTAAAGAAGATTAGAGGATAAGAAAATGAAAAACATAAACATATTTCATTACGATGCATTTACTAATAAACCAAATATGGGAAATCCCGCAGGTATTGTATTGGAAGCGGATGGGTTAACTGAAGAGGAAATGCAGCGTATTGCTGAAAAAGTTGGATTTAACGAAACATCGTTTGTTCTTTCCTCAGAAGAAGCAGATATAAAGATTCGCTATTTTACCCCTGGTCATGAAATGGATTTATGTGGACATGGGACAGTGGGGACTATATATGCCTTGCATGAAAGAGGTTTATTAGAAGAGAAAACAAATCTTACGATTGAAACAAGAGCTGGAATTTTACCAATACATATAGGTGTGAATGGAAATGGAGAAACTATTATTAAAATGAGGCAGGCAACACCTCAGTTTCAGAACTTTACAGGTTCAAAAGAAGAATTAGCTCATTGTATTGGTTTGAAAGTTCATGATTTAGATGCAAGGTTACCAATTATTTATGGAAGTACAGGTAATTGGACTTTAATTGTACCTATTAAAAATCTTGATTCATGTGAGAGGATGAAACCTAATAATGATGAATTTCCATCGGTATTAAAAGAAATACCAAATGTCTCTATTCATCCACTTTGCATAGAAACATATGATGCAGAAGCAAAAATGCACGGTCGTCATTTTTCATCACCTTATTCTGGAACGATTGAAGATCCAGTGACAGGAACGGCTTCAGGTGTAATGGGAGCGTATTATGCGACGTATTTGGAGAAAGATTTTGACCATGAATTGGAGTTAATCGTTGAGCAAGGACAGGAAATAAATAAAGATGGTCGTGTAACGGTTTATGTAACGAAAGATGTAGAAAATGAGAAGTTACAAATAGATATTGCTGGAACTGCTGTGTATGTGAAGGAGTTTGAAGTTTCAATTTAAAAGAGAAAAGCCGGTCGTATAGCCGGCTTCCTTATCTGTTCAACACTTCAATATACGAAGCGTCTCCAGTTGTTCTTATAGTAGAGCGGAAATTGTTATTTTCTAATGTTTCAGCGACTTGTTTTAATTGCTGTGCATCATCATGGTGAATGAGTAAACTATCTGCACCACTTTCTTCTATATGAATATGTTCGACATTTCCAATGGCTTCATGTATAGCTTTTAAAAATTCTGGTTTCATAATGTCCTCCTATATGTATGTAACGTTGTTATTTAGTATTTCCTTATTTATGAAATATAAAAGTAAATGAAAGGAGAAATGAAAATGAATATAACGCAGTTTAATGAACATATTACATCCCTTTTTCAAGAACACCTTAATAAATACGGTGATGATGAGTATGGTTTTACTCACATAAGTAAAGCGGAATTTCACAAAATAGGTTACACAACAAATTTGACGCTAGAAACAATTGAAGAAGCATACAGAAATGGTGTCGATATGATACTTACACATCATGCATCGTGGAGCTTTTTATTCGGTATGGAAGAGGCTTGTATTGAGAAACTAAAACAATATGAAATGAATCATTTTTGGATTCATTTGCCGTTAGATTTCGTAAAGTTTGGCACGTGTACGTCGTTGTTTAAAGAAATTGGGATAGATACAATACTGGAATATTCCACGTATGAGGAGGAAGAGCTACCGGGAATAGGAGAATATGAAGAAGCGATTCTATTTTCAAACTTAGTTGAAAAACTTGAAGAGAGAATGGAAGAGAGTGTGAAGAGTTGGGAAAATCACGATAGACCAGTGAAACGAATTGCGATTTTAACGGGTGCAGGGAACAATACAAATCTTATTGAGCGTGCACTAGCAAAAGGTTGTGATACGTACATAACAGGAGAAAAAACATTATATACAGTGCAACATGCGAAATTTAAGGGGATTAATTTAATTGTAGGTAGTCATACGTTTACAGAAGTATTTGGTGTAGAAAGTTTAGCTCGTAAATTAAAAGGAAGAGATTCTACAATTGAAATTACTAGATTAAATGAAGAGCATTTGGAGTAAAGAAATAGCATCGCATTATCATAAATGGAATGAATTATGTGATGAAATATTGAAAGAGGCAGTCTTAATAAAATAAAAATCAATCTTTGTTATATTAAGATTTTAGGAGGTTTTTCTTTAAATTTGTCAAATAATAGTAGGGGTGTCTTTTGAATTGAGGGAATCTTCGGAATTAAGGGTGGGAGAAATGGACATTTCAATAATCGCTGAACAACTAGTTAATGAGAAGATTATTTCATATTATCCGAAAAGTATTAAAGTGTTGAACGGGGGAACGACAAGTACTGTATATTTGTTGGACGAAAAATACGTTGTAAAGTTGAATAAATCGGAAGTGGTACGTGAAGAAGCTGATTTTCTTTCTTTTTATGATGGAAATACTTTATTTTCAACACTTTTGTTTAAGGATCCTTTAAACAGATATATTGTGTATTCCTTTCTTGTAGGGACTACTTCGTGCGAACTTGGGTATAAGAGGAGCACACTTTGTACACTTGTAAAAGAAGTAATTAATACGTATGAAATAGTTCCAGAGGTAGATGGATGGGGATGGAAAGATAGTCCGGTTCAATCTTGGACAGAATTTTTATTAACAAATGTAATGGAAGTTCGTGAAAAATTGAGGCAGTACATAAGTGATGAAGAAAATCAGCTTGTTCTTACACTTGTAAATAGTCCAAAAAGAAGTACTGGAATGGATAGGCCGTTTTTAGTACATGGTGATCTTGGATTCCATAACTTTATATTTCGGGATAATAAGTTATATGGTGTGATAGATCCTTTACCAGTCTTAGGAGATCCTATATACGATTTAATTTACGCGTTCTGTTCAACTCCGGAAGATTTAACAAAAGAAGCGATTGGTTATGCGATAAAACCATGTATATTTCATAAAAAAGAACGAGATTTATATGAGGAAATAGTCATAGGCTTATATTTACGTATAGATACGTGTATAAGACACCACCCAAAAGATTTAGAAGATTACTTAGTAGCTTGGCGTTATTGGATGAATGAGATTTAGCTTATCAATTGAAAATAAAAAAGCAAAAAACTATCAACAAATATCGGCTTAGTAAAAATATAGAGATAGGAGAATAACTATGAAAAATTTTGTTTGTACAACGTGTGGCGTTCAGTATGCAGCGAGTGTGGAAGAACCAGTAAGTTGTCTTATTTGTGATGAGGAGAGACAATATATTAATCCGAAAGGGCAGTCTTGGACGACTTTAGAAAACTTGCAAACTAGTGATACATATAAAAATGAAATCATCGAGGAAGAAAATGGACTTTATAGTATTACGACAAAACCAGAATTTGCGATCGGTCAAACGGGATATGTAGTAAAAACGGAATCGTATCGTTTACTGTGGGATTGTATTACTTATTTAGATGAAACGACAGTTGAAAAGATAAAAGAGTGGGGCGGATTAGATGCGATTGCACTATCTCATCCGCATTATTATTCAACTCAAGTAGAATGGGCAGAAACATTTGATGTACCAATTTATATACATGAAGACGATAAAGAGTGGGTTATGCGCCCGAGTAGTCGTATTATTTATTGGTCTGGCGAGTCTTTACAATTAGCGGATGGGATTACTGTGCATCGTCTCGGAGGACATTTTAGTGGTGGTTCTGTATTACATTGGGAAGAAGGAAATGATGGGAAAGGTATTATATTAACAGGTGATATCATTCAAGTTGTAGCGGATCAGCAGTGGGTAAGCTTTATGTATAGCTATCCAAACTTAATTCCATTACCAGCGAGAAAAGTTGAGGAAATGGCGAATCGAGTGAAATCGTTACAATTTAATCGTCTATATAATGCTTTTCACCGAGTAGTAAAAGAAAATGCAAATGAGGCAGTTGAACGTTCTGCGGAAAGATATATTAAAGCGATAGAAGGAAAGCTATTTCATACGTAAAGGAGTGCTAGATTAATGAAAACGTTAGTATGTTTTGGTGATAGTATTACAGCTGATGAAACATTTTTTGATGGAACGCCGAGATTAACACCACGTTTGCAAGAGAGGTTTCCGCATTTGAAGGTGCTTAATGCAGGTGTTTCAGGTGATAATACGTTCGATGCGTTAAATAGGATTGAAGAGGATGTATTATCGCATAAACCAGACTTTGTTACAGTTTTTCTTGGTACGAATGATGCAGTTTCTTTTGCTCAAGTGCCATTACAAGCATATAAAGAAAACTTAGAGAAGATTGTAAGCGCGATTTCACCAGAAAAAGTATTACTTATTAGTCCTGCGCCAGTTGATGAAGCAAGGCAACATTATAGAACGAATGAAGTACTCGGCCAATATGCAGACGTGGTTGAGGAAGTGGCGAAAGAAACAGGAGGTCATTTTTTAAATTTGTATGCTGAAATGATTCAAGAACAGCATTATAAAAGATTTGTAGAAGATGATGAAAAAGACGGTTTACACTTTGGACCACAAGGTTATGAATATTTAGCGAAGTTAATTTGTAAAAAGTTAAAAGGGATTCTGTAAGAAGCAAAGCGTGGGCGCTTTGCTTTTTTTGTATTTCTTATAATGAATTTTACCAATGTATGCGACTTGTAAAGTAGCAGTACTAGCATTGTAGCACTGCAAAAATGCAAACAACTTAATATATTTTAATTAATCAAGGAAGTAGACAATTCCTGTACCAAATGTTTAGTACCTATAGCACTTTAAGTACATACATTTTTAAAGTGCTAAATATAATTCATAATAGCACCGGTAAGAAGAAAACAATATAGAGTTTGATAATCCCAAAAAATGTCAACGAGGTATAAAACGATTAGGGAGGTTAAAGATATGAGTACTTCAAATATGAGTGAAATAAGTAAACAAATTTTAATAGAGGAGGAAACACTTCAATTTTCCTCTTTTACAAATGAAGATGCCTTGCAATTAGGTTTATTTATCGTTGAAACAGCAAAGCGAGAGGGAAAATTGATTGCTGTTGATATAACCAAAAATGGTGTGCAATTATTTCATTTCAAGATGACAGGGACAACTGAGGAAAATACTAAATGGATTGAGCGTAAAAAACGGGTCGTTTCTTTGCATAATCATAGCTCGTATTATATGCAGATAGAAAGTGAAATAAATGGAATTCCATATCATGAAAAATACCGTTTAGATGGCTCGGAATATGCTGCGTTTGGTGGATGCTTTCCTATCCAAATAAAAAACGTAGGGGTTATTGGAATGGTAACAGTCTCAGGATTGCCACCAGAAGAAGATCATGAATTGGTTATAAGAGCAGTTAAAAATCATTTAAATCAATAATAGAAGTAATTTTAATGGTTAAATAAAAAGGCAAAAATGAGCATATTCCTGTTCGTTTTTGCCTTTTTATTATTCGTTTTCTGTAATGAGCACGGATGTATTCCTATTCTTTTCGAGATGACATTCCTAAAAAAGTACAAAGAGAATCTAGTATGGACTCTAGAGGCCAACCGTAATCAGTTAAAGAATATTCTATTTTCGGTGATACGCTATTCTTTGGATTACACCGTCTTCTTCTAATACATAGACAAACACTGAAAGATATTACGGAATAAAAAATCTTTAATTCAAGATGTTTTTCTTGACGATAATAATATATGTAGTTAATATGCTAGATATAACATAATTTAATTACTTTTAGTAATTAAATTATGTTATATAAGTGCAGATGGATAAGTAGGATGTGGTAGAAATGCTTTGAATTGCCACTATTAATATTGGGGACAATTAGAAAGCGACAAATATAAAAAATTAGAAGTTAATAACTCTTTGCTTTTTTATAAAACCGTGCATTTAGAAGTTAAGAAGCAAGAATGAATCGACAATAGTATTAGCTTCTGTACAATTCATTTTTACTATATTGACAAGGATTAAACACCAAGAGGGGGACTGAAAGTGGAATCAATGACCTTTGTTTTATTTGGAGCGACAGGGGATTTAGCGAAACGAAAAATTTACCCCGCACTATATAACTTATATAGAGATCAAAAGCTTCCAAAGCAAATATCCGTTATCGGGCTTGGAAGACGTGAAGTATCTCATATAGATTTTCAAAAAAGAATAAAAGAATCAATAGAGACGTTTTCTCGTCATAGGGAAGAAGGTACTCCAGAACTAGAAGGTTTTTTAGATAATTTTCGCTATTGTCCATTAGATGTGAGTAAGCCAGAAGACTATGAGAGGTTATTACAAGTCGTTCGTGAAAGGGAAGAAGAACTACATATAAAAGGTAATAGAATGTTCTATCTTTCAGTTGCTCCTGACTTTTTCGAAACAATTGCTTTAAATATTAAGGAAAGCGGACTGGATAGAACGGATGGATGGAAACGCCTGATGATTGAGAAACCGTTCGGGCACGATCTCAAATCTGCTCGTGAGCTGAATGATAAGCTAAGTCGAACGTTTGAAGAAGACGAGATATACCGTATTGATCATTATTTAGGTAAACCGATGATCCAAAACATTGAAGCACTAGAATTTGCAAATCCTGTTCTCCAATCAATTTGGAATAAAGAACATATAGCGAATGTACAAATAACAGCTAGTGAAACGGTTGGGGTTGAAGAAAGGGCAGGATATTATGATCAGGCGGGAGCCATTCGTGATATGGTTCAAAATCATATGTTACAAATATTAATGATGACTGCTATGAATCTGCCGGAAAAAATTAACGCATCTGAAATTCGAGAGGAAAAACGAAAGGTAATGGAGACGCTTCGCAAAGTGAAAAAAGAAGACGTTCAGAACCATATCGTTCGCGGTCAATACTCTTCAGGAGAGATAAAAGGCCAACAAGTTGTAGCATATAAAGAGGAGCCAGGAGTAAATCCTTCTTCTAACATAGACACATTTGTTGCTGCACGCTTATGGATCGATAATCCGTTTTGGACTGGCGTTCCCTTTTATATACGAACAGGCAAAAGAATGAAAGAAAAGTCTACTCGTATTGTAATCGAATTTAAAAATACGTTAAAACAGCAATATCAAGATAATAATCCAAATGCAGAGCCTAACTTATTAATAATTGAAATTAGCCCAGGTGAGAATGTTTCATTACAGTTAAATAGTAAAAACCCATTGAAAAATGGAGAGATTGAACCGATCCGTATTAACTTTACTTGCGAGCAAGCGGATGTGGGAGTACCTGAAGCATATGAAAGACTCATCCATGATGCTGTGAGTGGAGACTCTACATTCTTTGCACATTGGAGAGAAGTAGAATTGTCATGGGAGTGGGTGCAGCCAATTCTTGAAGCGTTCGAGGAAAATTTATTGCCACTTCATGAATACGAGTCTGGTTCATATGGCCCAGATGCGGCTAATGCTCTATTGCAAGAAAGTGAATTTAAATGGTGGTTAGATCAGGAAATGAAAAAATAAGTACATTCATAAATGAAGGTTTTTAATATGTTGTCTTATTTGTCAAGTTATATGACAAAAAGGTAGTCATGATTTTATTGATATGTATTTATGATAAAAGGGAATTTAAGGAGGAATTATATTATGCAAGTAGGGTTAATTGGTTTAGGTAAAATGGGATTGAATTTAGGGGAAAATTTAATTGATCATAAACATCAAGTAGCAGCATTCGATTTAAATACGAGTGCAGTGGAAGAAATGAAAGAGTATGGGGCTACAGGTGTATCTAGTTTAAATGAACTTGTTCAGTCATTAGAATCACCAAGAATTCTTTGGGTTATGGTTCCGCACGCTGTTGTTGATTCTGTTATTAGTGAGGTTACACCGCTGTTATCAAAAGGAGATATTTTAATTGAAGCTGGTAATTCACATTATAAAGAGTCTATCCGCCGATATGAGCAACTAAAGAAAGATGGTATTCACTTTATGGATGCAGGAACTTCTGGCGGAATGGAAGGCGCACGTAATGGTGCTTGTTACATGATCGGAGGAGATCAAGAAGCTTGGGAAATCGTTGAACCTATCTTCCGTGATACAGCTGTAGAAAATGGATACTTATATGCTGGAAAAGCTGGTAGTGGTCACTTCTTAAAAATGGTTCATAACGGAATTGAATACGGTATGATGGCCGCTATTGGTGAAGGATTTGAGATTTTAGAGAAAAGTGAATTTGATTACGACTATGAAAAAGTATCAAGAGTATGGAACAACGGTTCAGTAATCCGCTCTTGGTTAATGGAATTAACTGAAAATGCATTTTCTAAAGATGCAAAACTGGATGACATTAAGGGCGTTATGCATTCTTCTGGTGAAGGAAAATGGACAGTAGAAACAGCATTAGATCTTCAAACAGCGACTCCTGTTATCGCAATGTCTCTATTAATGCGTTATCGCTCATTAGACAATGATACATTTACAGGAAAAGTTGTAGCAGCTCTGCGCAATGAATTTGGCGGACATGCAGTAGAAAAGAAATAAACATCTTAAAATTATAACTCATTAACGTTTAAAAACTGGAGGGAATTGATCATGAAATTTTTTATTGATACTGCAAATCTTGAGGACATAAAAAAAGCATATAAACTTGGAGTTTTAGCTGGTGTTACAACGAATCCTTCTTTAGTAGCAAAAGAGGGCGTTAAGTTTGAAGACCGTATTGCAGAAATTTGCCAGGCAGTACCTAAAGTTGAATCTGTTTCGGCAGAAGTAACGCCAGATGCTGTTACAGCTGAAGAAATGATCGCTCAAGCAGAAGAATTAATTAAAATTAATGGTGGCGATAAAAACGTCACGATAAAACTTCCGATGACGTTAGCAGGATTAGAAGCTTGTCGTTATCTTACTGAAAAAGGTGTGAAAACGAACGTTACACTTATTTTCACTGTGAACCAAGCTCTTTTAGCGGCCCGAGCAGGTGCAACGTATGTTTCTCCATTTTTAGGTCGCTTAGATGATATTTCTGAAGATGGCGTATTATTAGTTGCTAAAATTGCTGAATTATTCGATGTTCATCAATTAGATACACAAATTATTGCGGCTTCTGTCAGACACCCAGATCATGTAACTCGTGTAGCAATGGCAGGTGCTCACATTGCAACGATTCCTTATAAAGTCATTGAACAACTTGCTATGCATCCATTAACGGATCAAGGTATTGAAAAGTTTGCTGCGGATTGGGCAAAAGCGCCTAAGTTATAATGAAATGAAGCTTTCACTAATTGCTTTTTCAAGAGAGAACCGCTCCCTATGTAACTTTGTTGTTTTCGGATTTGAAGTCTTATTACATGAAAACAGCAAAATAAAAGGAGTCATTCATTTTCCAAAAGTATTAGTTTCGTTTTTCAAAATAGCACTATAGTTATGAAAAGGACCCCCTTATGAGAGAGAAGTTTGTTAAAAACTCACATAAGGGAGAGTCTTTTTTCGTATAAATCATGGTGCTCTCAAGTATGTATATTTAAATATCCTTCCAGCTCAAGAAAGAACTTTGTGTGGGGGATTTTTTGTTATAGGAATATTTCGAAAGGGGTTACATAGTGAACTCAAAATATATGATTGGTGTAGATATTGGGACAACTAGTACAAAAACAGTTTTGTTTTCAATTGATGGATCTGTTATTGCAAGCCATGGGATTGAATATCCTTTACATTCTCCCACGCCAGAAACAGCAGAACAAGATCCAGAAGAGATTTTTCAAGCAGTGATACATACGATTAAAGAAGCTATACGATCAAGTAATGTACAACCGATTGATATTCTTTGCGTCTCTTTTAGTTCGGCAATGCATAGCGTCATTGCTGTAGACGAAGAAGGGAATCCGTTAACGAAATGTATCACTTGGGCAGATAATAGAAGTGCAAACTGGGCAGAGAAAATAAAAAGTGATATGAATGGTCATGAAATTTATCTTCGTACTGGGACACCGATTCATCCTATGTCACCACTTTCGAAATTAGTTTGGTTACAGAATGAGCAGGCAGAATTGTTCGCAAAAAGTTATAAATTCATTTCTATTAAAGAGTATGTTTTTTATAAGTTATATAACGAATACGTAATTGATTATTCAATAGCATCAGCAACAGGAATGTTTAATTTAAAATCTTTAAAATGGGATGAGGAAGCACTTCGTGTTGTAGGGATTTCAGATGAAAAGCTTTCTAAACTTGTTCCAACTACGCACAGCTTAATAGGATTAGATGAAGAACTTGCAAAAGAAATGAATTTACTTGTTTCTACACCCTTTGTAGTAGGAGCGAGTGATGGGGTACTATCAAATTTAGGTGTAAATGCAATAGAGCCTGGGGTTGTAGCTGTTACAATTGGTACGAGCGGCGCGATACGTGCTGTAACAAATCGTCCTGTAACAGATCCAAAAGGTAGAATTTTTTGTTATGCCTTAACTGAAGACCATTGGGTAATTGGTGGACCAGTTAATAACGGTGGTATGATTTTCAGGTGGGCTCGTGATCAATTAGGTACTTCAGAGATTGAACTTGCAAAGCGTTTAGGAAAAGATCCATATGAAGTGCTTACTGAAATAGCAGGAAAAGTTAATCCTGGATCTGACGGTTTATTATTTCATCCGTATTTAGCAGGGGAAAGAGCTCCTTTATGGAATGCAAATGCGCGAGGATCTTTCTTTGGACTTGGATTGCATCATAAAAAAGAACATCTTATCCGTGCCGTATTAGAAGGGGTAATTTATAATTTATATACCGTTCTTCTCGCTTTAAAAGAGCTAATTGGTGAACCGAAAAAAATTCAAGCGACAGGCAGTTTTGCAAGGTCGGAACTTTGGAGACAGATGATGGCAGATATCTTTCATCAAGACGTATATGTTCCGGAAAGTTTCGAAAGCTCTTGCTTAGGAGCTGCGATTCTCGGTTTATATAGTCTAGGTGAAATAGATTCATTACATGTAGTTTCTGAAATGGTTGGGGCAAATTTTTATCATAAACCAAACATGGAAAGTGTGGAAAAATATAAAGATTTAACACCAATCTATATTCGTCTGTCCCGTCACTTGGAAGAAGAATATGAAAGTATAGCAGCTTATCAGAAAAAATGGGTTTAAAGGCTATTTAGCAGGAAAATATGGTAACGTATAAAGAGGTACTCCAATTTTTTAGGATATTCTTTCAATATAAAATAGTTTAAGGCTACTTAGTAAGAAGTTTGATGAACAAAAACTATAGGGAGAGGGTTATGAAAATGATGGATAACAAAGAGTTTATTGGATATGTTGGAACTTACACGAAGGAAAATAGCGAAGGAATATATACGTTTACTTTAGATGCGGAAGCAAAGAAAATTAGTAATGTAACACTTGCCGCTAAGCTGGACAACCCTACATATGTAACGATTAACCGAAATAATGAATATCTCTATTCTGTTGTTAAAGAAGGCGAATCTGGTGGTGTAGCTGCTTATTCGATTGACAGTCATACTGGAGAACTAAAGGCGGAAAACAGACAAGTAGTAGAAGGTGCTTCTCCTTGTCATATTAGTGTTGATAGTAAGAATCGCTTTGTAGTTACAGCGAATTACCATAAAGGAACGATTGAGTCTTTTGTAGTAAATGAAGAAAATGGAACTGTAAATCCTGCTGTCTCTATTATTACACATAAAGGCTCAGGTCCGAATAAAGAAAGACAAGAAAAACCACACGCACATTATGCGGGATATACTCCTGATGAAAAATATGTGGTGGGTGTTGATTTAGGGATTGATAAATTAATTACGTATGAAATAAAAGATAGTACTCTAATAGAAGTTAATAGCTTGTCTGTGAACCCAGGAAGTGGCCCAAGGCATATTACTTTTCCCCGAATGGGAAATACGCCTATGTGATGACAGAGCTTAGTTCTGAAGTCATTGTATTATCATATCACTCGGAAGAAGGGGCCTTTACAGAATTACAGTATATTACTACTATTCCAGAAGAATTTGATGAAAATAGTCAAGGAAGTGCCATACACATCTCTTCTGACGGTCGATTTGTGTATGCAGCGAATCGTGGTCATAATAGTATTGCTGTTTTCAATGTGGATCAAAATTCAGGTCAGCTTACATTTGTTGAACATACATCTACAGAAGGAAATTGGCCGAGGGATTTTGTATTAGATCCTACTGAAAAGTTTCTTGTTGCTACAAATGAAAAGTCACATAGTCTTGTGCTATTTTCAAGAAATGAAACTACAGGGAAGCTAACTCTTTTACAATCGGATGTTGTTGTACCAGAGCCTGTTTGTGTTAAATTTTTAAATGTTTAACGTGCGTTGATAAAGGGTAAGGGATGGAAGCTCAATTCATGTAGAAATGTAGTTCTTTGTCGAAACGTCGATATAATTTCATATATCAAAAAAGAAACGTAAAAAGCAAAGCGATCATCGCTTTGCTTTTTATTGTTTCTTTTTTGGTCTAAGTACTAACTCGCCACCACAGTTCGGGCAAACATTTTGTCTTTCTTCTGTACATGGTGCACAAAATGTACATTCATACACGCATATGTATGCTTCAGAATCGGGCTGAAGGGAATCGTCGCAAATTTGACAGTTTGTTTTCATTTCTAGTGCCATAGTATCTCTCCTTGTTATTTGAAAGTTCTTAATTTAATTATAATTAATATTGTAGAGGAAGTCCTTTTTAAATGAAAGGAAATAAACGGATTAAGTTGTTGTTTGAGATGAAATATGCCGGTTTATTTTAAAATTGATTATTTAGTGCAGTTGGAATATTATGAAATAGTCAAAAGACAACAGGGGGTATATATTTTGACTAATAATAACGATTATTTTTATGTAGAAGAGAATATAAATTACAATAGTTTAAAAGCAGACTGTGAAAAATGTTTTGGTCTATGCTGTGTAGCATTACCGTTTGCGGCATCAGTAGATTTTGCGGTGAATAAAGATGGTGGTAAACCTTGTTCAAATTTACAATCAGATTATAAATGTAGTATACATAAAAGTCTTAGAGGAAAAGGGTATAAAGGTTGTACTGTATTTGAATGTTTCGGCGCTGGGCAAAAGATTTCTCAAGTTACGTTTAATGGAATTGATTGGCGGAAAGATGCTAGTCATGCTAGAAAAATGTATGATGCTTTTCCGGTTATGCATCAGCTTCATGAAATGCTTTGGTATTTGAAGGAAGCCGTTCTTTTAAAGGCGACGCAAACGATTCATCATGAGCTTAGTAAAGCGATTGAAGAGACGGAACGACTTTCAAATTTAAGTGCAGATGAGTTAATGAAAGTAAATGTTCCATTACACCGTGCAGAAGTGAATGTTCTCCTTCTGGAAACGAGTGAACTCGTTTGGAGGGGAATGAATTCTGCAAATAAGAAAAGAATTAGTCACCGAGGTGCAGATCTTATGGGAGCAAATCTTAAAAAGAAAGATTTACAAGGAGCGAATTTAAGAGGTGCTTATCTTATTGCGGCAAATTTACGAGATGCTAATTTAAGAGGTGCTGACCTCATAGGTGCAGATTTGCGAGATGCAGATATTCGAGGAGCAGATTTTACAAATAGTATTTTTCTTACGCAAGTCCAGATTAATGCAGCGAAAGGGGACAAACATACAAAATTGCCGAAATTATTGTCTCGTCCAGCGCATTGGACTGCGTAAATTGCATGTAGTGGTTTGCAAAGTAATATACCAATTTGTATTGGATTTCACAAACAAGATCCAATTATACGAACAGGCAGAGATTAAATCTCTGCCTGTTTTTTCTTTTCAAGAGTAGTAATGATAACGCTGCATATAATAAGAATACCACCAATGAAAAAGTTACTGCTTAACGTCTCATTTAAAAGAAGCCAGCCGAGTAATGATCCAACGATAGGTTGGAAGAAGAAAAATAATGAACCGATGCTAGCATCCATTAACTCTAACCCTTTATTCCAAAGGAAAAATGCACCTGCGGTTGAGACGATTCCTAAATAGAGTACGCCTAATAATACGTACATGTTCACATGTTCAATAGGAGTTGATTGAAATTCCCACACCATACAAGGTGTTATAAAAAAGAGTGAAAAGAATATAGCGTACGTTGTAATAACTAAAGATGAAAATCGAGCTGAAGCGATTTTCACATAAATGGATAGTAAAGCCCACGTAATAGCGGCTCCAACTAAAATGATTGTACCGATAAAATAGGAGCCAATTTCAATATCCCATCCGATAACGATAATGACACCGATTGTTGCGATGATAGTTGATAACAGTCTACGAGCAGTTAGTTTTTCTTTTAAAATGAGCGCTGCAAATATGACCATAAATGCAGGTGTAGCTGACGTTACTAAAGAGCCTGTATGAGCGTCGGATAATTTTGTTCCGATAAATTGACATGTGATCGAAATGAAGTATCCGATGAATCCAATCCAAGCGAATAGTAACCAATCTTTTTTCTGGATGGTTATTTTTTTCTTTTGCTTTCTTTCTGTTGTTTTCAAAAGCACGTATAAAACAACAAAAGCAATAATAAAGCGTAGCCAAACGAGTGTTAGTGGCGGGATAAAGTCGAGTACATATTTGCTAACAACATACATACCGCCCCAAATACTTGCTGCTAGTGATAAACATATAGCTCCTAAAATTGTTTGTTTCATTTGAATTACCTCCGTCTATTTTTAGGGTGATGATAAATTCCCTAAGACGAGGCATAGTGTATGTGTTATATGAATGCCCGTCTTAGTTTATAGACGGCCTACAGGTTGATCGTTTTCGAATGAAGTGTTGTAGTACATATGCATATTCCTCCTTCTGTATTTATAATGATATTATAACTTAATTTTCAGATTATTGGAGGGTGTTATGAAATATATTGTTATGAAATCACATGTTAGTAACTATCCTGACCCAATTTGTTTAGATGAGGGGGATTTCGTTTCTATTGGTGAAAAGTATAAGGGACCAGAAAACTGGGATGGCTGGGTGTATTGTTCAGAAGAGAAATATAAAAGAAAAGGTTGGGTACCAGAACAAATTATAAGTAAACGTACTGATGGAAGTGGAGCTATTATAAAGAGATATACTGCAAAAGAATTAAATGTGAGTAGTGGAGAAATACTTATTGGGTTAGAAGAATTAAATGGATGGCTCTGGTGTGAAAAGATAGATGGTGAAGTTGGATGGGTGCCGAAAGAAAAATTGAGGCGAAATTAGGACACATATCTTTTGTTCATGAGGATATTAGTTGTAGATTAAAAAAAATAGATTGCTAGAGAAAACGATAGTTTATATATTTTTGAATAGTAATAAGATGAGAAATGAAATTTTGTATATCGTGAATAATAAACCGTCACGTTTGACTGTACAGTTTATGTATTGTATGATGTTAGTAATATAAACAAGGGGGGAAGATCGTTGGGAAGGTGTATCGAATCGGACAGTTGGCTCTCATGGCTCACGTGTCGAAACGAACGATTGATTATTATACGAATCTAGGTATCTTAAAAGCGGAGCGATCTCAATCTAATTATCGCTATTACGACGAAACAGCATTTGAAACATTACAATTTATTGAGAAGTGCAAAGAAATGCATATGCCGCTTTGTGAGATTAAAGAGAAAATCGAGGAGAAGAAGAAGCTGCTCGGTATCAATGAACACGTTTCGAAACAAGTGAATGAAGTGACAGACCATATTCATAGATTAGAAGCAGAGTTAACGGAGTTAAAGCCTCTTTTAGATGAATTGACTGATTCACAACGTGAAAAAATATCGAAATCTTTATCAGGTCAAACGACAGCTTTAATACAGACACTTGCTCTATTATTATAGAAAAAGTGAAATCCGACCTCTTTAATTTTTGTATCGGGCTATGTTTTCTAACGAATAAATAAGAAAACATTATAGTATACAGGAGGTGGACACCTTAGTTTTTTAACTAAGGGTATTCATTGGAAATATTTAATTTAGTCATGGTTGCGATTTTAATCGCATTTACTGGATTTTTCGTAGCAGCAGAGTTTGCGATTGTAAAAGTACGTTCAAGTCGCATTGATCAGCTTGTTGCGGAAGGAAAACGCGGTGCATTAGCAGCGAAAAAGGTAACAACAAATTTAGACGAATATTTATCTGCTTGTCAATTAGGTATTACAGTTACAGCGATGGGACTTGGTTGGTTAGGTGAACCGACGATAGAAAAATTATTACACCCGTTATTTGAGAAATTGAATTTAAATCCTTCTATTTCACAAGTATTAACGTTTGGTCTTGCATTTATGACGATGACGTACTTGCACGTTGTAGTCGGGGAATTAGCTCCGAAAACGATGGCAATTCAAAAAGCTGAAAAAGTGACATTGTTATTTGCGGGTCCGTTAATGATGTTCTATAAAGTTATGTATCCATTTATTTGGGTATTGAATAGTTCTGCTCGCGTTGTAACTGGCTTATTCGGTTTGAAACCAGCTTCTGAACATGAAGTAGCTCATACAGAAGAAGAGTTACGTCTTATTCTTTCAGAGAGTTACGAAAGTGGAGAAATTAATCAAGCTGAATACAAGTATGTAAATAATATCTTTGAATTTGATAATCGCATTGCGAAAGAGATAATGGTACCACGTACAGAAATCGTTGGTTTCTATCTTGAAGATTCAGTAGAAGAACACATGAAAGTAATCCAAAATGAACGATACACACGTTATCCGATTTTTGGAGAAGATAAAGATGATATTATCGGTATGGTCAATGTAAAAGATTTCTTTATTCGATATATGAACAACGATAAAGAAGATTTATCATCGATTCGCACGTATATGCGTCCGATTATTGAAGTTATGGAAACAACTCCAATTCATGATTTATTACTGCAAATGCAGAAGAAGCGAATTCCAATGGCTGTTTTATACGATGAGTACGGAGGGACAGCTGGAATTGTAACGCTTGAAGATATATTGGAGGAAATCGTCGGCGAAATTCGTGATGAATATGATGAAGATGAAGCACCACCAATTCAGCATGTGAACGAGTACCATAAAATTGTTGATGGAAAAGTGCTCATCACAGAAGTGAAAGATTTGTTTGGATTACACATTGAAGAAGACGATGTGGATACAATCGGTGGATGGATTATGATGCAAAATCATGAAATTGAAGAAGGACAATACGTTGAAGCAGAAGGCTATGAATTTAAAGTGTTAGAAAAAGATGCTTATCAAATTAAACGTGTTGAAATTCGGAAAATGGACCATCAACAAGAGGAAGCAGTAACTGTGTAAGTTGCTGCTTTTCTTCTGACACATAATAAAATGTGAAATTAGGAGCGGATATTTTGATTCAAGTAGCCTTACGTGTATATCGATTACAATTGTATACGATCTTTAGTGGTTTACTACTAATGTGGGCGGTTACTCCGTTTGGAAAACAAGTGACAGGGTTTGGTATCGGTTTAGCGGTAAGTGCATATTGTCTTTGGTTATTAGCTCGCAGAGTGGAGAAAATAGGAAGAAGTATTGTGCTGAAAGAAAAGGCTCCTGGATTAGGAGTTTTAAACCGATTTGCAGCCGCGATATTAGGGGCTATCATTATGTATGAAATTGAGCATGAAATGGAAATGTGGGCATTTGGTACAGGGATTTTAGGTGGGCACTTTTTAATGATTGCGAATTTAGCCTATGCGAATATGCAGCTAGTGAAAGAAGAAGAGAAGCAAAAGAAGAATGCTTCACAAAAAATAGAGTTATAATGAAAGGAACCTTATCGGGTTCCTTTTTTGAGTTTGATAATAAATTGCACAATAGTTAATATAATATGTACGATTCAATGGTGCAATCCAATTAAAGATAAATATAATACGCTCCTTTTTTAGGTTTTTCAATAGTATGGAAAATAATAAAAAAAAATTTAAAAACCCATCGATTTCTAAAGCTTATGTATGTTATCATGACAAAAGAATTTGTGAAAGAGGTGGATACCAATGTTACAAGCGTTACTTATTTTTGTGCTTCAAATTATTTACGTTCCAATTTTAACAATCCGTACGATTTTGCTTGTAAAGAATCAAACAAGATCCGCTGCTGGTGTAGGATTGTTAGAAGGAGCTATTTACATTGTCAGTTTAGGTATTGTGTTTCAAGATTTATCAAATTGGATGAATATTGTTGCCTATGTCATCGGCTTTAGTACGGGACTTTTATTAGGTGGTTATATAGAGAATAAATTAGCAATTGGATATATTACGTATCAAGTTAGTTTACTAGACCGTTGTAATGAATTAGTAGATGAATTACGTCACTCTGGATTTGGCGTTACAGTATTTGAAGGCGAAGGAATTAATTCAATACGTTATCGCTTAGATATCGTTGCAAAGCGTTCTAGAGAGAAAGAACTGTTAGAAATTATTAATGAAATTGCGCCAAAAGCGTTTATGTCATCTTATGAAATTCGCTCATTTAAAGGTGGATATTTAACGAAAGCGATGAAAAAAAGAGCGTTAATGAAGAAGAAAGATCATCATGCATCGTAAATAAAAGGGAGCAGCTGAAAAGCTGCTCCTTTTTATTTTATATAAACTAGCGATCATTCAATAATTTAATTGGGGCTAGCATCAGGACTTTGCGCTTTTACAACTGTATATCTAACCTGTTTAAAGTTTACCATTAACATAAAAGTAAAACTTTCCGTTTTGTTGTTTCCAGCCATTTAAGTGGTACAAAACTTTGTTCAATAAGGAATCAGACTTTTTCCCGCACGAAGGATTTGCAGAATGGGAACGCATTCAAGGCTGCTGGATACAGATTGCAGAAGGCATACCTTCTGCAGGTAGTGGACCTCTTCGTTTAGCGATAATGGATATTGAGGCTGAACAGACAAGGATAGTCAGGGAATTAAATGTAGCAAAATTCGAGATTCATTCTCGTAAAGAAGTACCTGTAAAATGGGGAACATTTAGTGATCCGTGGGGGAATCGACTAGGATTTTTTGAATACTTAGATAAAAAAGAACAAAATGAACGGATTAAGGCGATTTTCAAATTAACCTAATTAGGCTGCTGAATAAAACAATAAATTCGATTATAGTCCAGAGGTTAGGAAGATAGTTAAAGTTATAATAAAAATTTCATTTTAGCAGAAAGTGAGAAGGTGATAAGCGTTCTTTTTTCTAATTACTTTTTAATGGCTTTTCAAGTTAATATATTAAAATTTCATGTTCTGGTTCTAAATGTATTAGTATGTGAGCACGATCAAATTGTTTCTTAATATTTTGCTCTATCCGATCACATAACTCATGTGCTGTTTCAATGTTATAGTGAGATGAAACGACAAGATGAAAATCTATGTATTCAGTTGGACCTGAACGCCTTGAACGAAAATCATGAAACTCAATATATTCATCTTTATAATATTCTATAATTTTTATGATTTTTTGTTCTTCTTCTGGTAATAAACGTGCATCAATTAATGGGGGAAAGGACTCTTTCATTAATTTGAAGGCTTCAGTCATAATATAAACAGCTAAAATAATTCCAATGATTGGGTCTAGAAAACTCCATTCAGTTAGACTAACTAGAAATAAGCTAATTGCAACACCTAAGGAAGTGTAAACATCAGTGAGTAAATGTAGTGCATTAGATTTCATTGCAATAGAATTTGTTTTTTTAGCAGTTTTGTTAACAATTCGTGATACTACAAAATTGATGAGTGCTCCAATCAACATAACAATTATTCCTAAAAACGGGAGCCGAATTGGTTCAGGGTGTATCAATTTAAGGACACATTCATAAATAATCCAAAAACCAGCTATAAAAATTAGTAATGTTTCGATTGTTCCAGAAATATTTTCTACTTTTCCATGTCCATAGGGATGTAATTTATCCGCCGGTTTATTTGAGATTCGGACAGAAAAGAAAGCGATGATTGAAGCTAATAAATCTAAAGAGGAATGAATGGCTTCGGAAAGAATAGCTACTGAACCAGTAAATATACCAATAACAACTTTTAAAATAACAACAAAAGAGTTACTTAATACTGACAAAAAAGCTACTTTTGATGAATTCATTGTTTCATATTCCTCCTACCTTTTATTAATTAATTTTTATGTTATCAGTTCAAAATACAGTGGGTCTATAGCAATCTTTTTGCAAAAGACAATAAAAATTGAAGCGGTTTCAATATGTTTCCCTTGGGCATATTTAATTATTAATGAAAAAATTGAAATATAAGTTAGTAGAATGAATTAAAGAAAGTCAATAAGAGGAGCCTAGTGTTTTTGATAAGTCATCTTCGGTGCAAAACTAAAAGCTAACTGCTCCAATCACGGCAAAAGGCGTTTCTAAAGAACGAGCTGTAAGGGAAATCTGCACTCAAAATATCATTTCTATGGGTAACATAATGGTCTTTGGAGACGATTGGAATGATTTTAGCTGCCGTGGGACCTGCGTGAGGGACTGCACTTAATCAAATAGCTGAAGAAAAGGCGAAAGTAAAATAAAAAAGGAAGTAAGGGGTGTATTATACTATCTCTTACTTTCTTTTATTTTAAATTTCGATGTAACGAATTGTTTAACTGTAGTGGAATTTCGAATAGTTTAAATATATCTTTATACTGTTGGGAAAGTTTGATTGTTCATGCCTCTAAGCGCTAGCCATTGCGAATAAAGATGTCATGTATCAGTTATACTATGTAATATTTCTTCATTATAAAATATGGTGGTAAGTATGACTAAGCAAACAATTACTTTATTTCAAGTTTCTATGATACTCATTGGTAGTATCGGGATAATCAATCATGTCATTATGATTCCTATGTTATTAGATAGCTCGGGTAGAGATTCGTGGATTTCAATCCTATTAGTAAGCGTTATATACTTGATTTGGATTTCATTAATATTCATCATTTATAAAAACATAAAAAATGAACATTTGTTTTTGTGGTTAAAAATTAATTTTGGGAAATTCATTATATATCCAATAATATTCATAGTTGTACTTTATTTGATAACAATTGGTGTCGTTGCACTAAAAGAAACATTAACCTTTTTCTCTTTTTATTTACCAGAAACACCTCGGTTTGTATTAGGAATACTTTTTTCAATGATTTGTTTCTACAATGCTGAAAGAGGAATTCAATCTATTGCACTTACAACAGGTGTTTTGTTACCTATTGTATTTCTACTTGGTTTTTTTGTAATGTTTGCAAATATTCCACATAAAGATTATTCTTTACTTCAGCCAATGATGGAAAATGGAATGAACCCAGTATTTAAGGGGATGGTTTATCCTGCAGCAGGATTTCTAGAGTTAATTTTTATTCTTTTTTTACAACATCATATTTGCTCGAAAATCAAATTATATCAATTGATTGCTTTGGGTATTGTTATTATTGGTATCACAATAGGCCCAGTTATGGCAGCTATTATAGAATTTGGTCCTTTCGTAGCAGCAAACCAACGATATCCAGCATTTGAAGAATGGAGACTTGTGTCAATAGGAAGGTATATTGAAAATTTAGACTTTCTCTCCGTGTATCAGTGGCTTGTAGGGATCTTTATTCGTCTGTCACTTGTTGTTTTTCTTATTCCAGATTTGTTATCAATTACAAATCGGAAAACGAGAAATGGGGTTATGTTTGCAATACTTTCATGTATTTTATTAATAAGTATACTACCCATCAGTGACTCTAGTTTCTATTGGTTTGTATCTCAAATTGTTTTACCAGTTTCAGCATTAGGGCTATTTTTGTTTTCTATCTTACTAATAGTGTTTGCATGGGTTGTTACATATAAGAAAAGCTCTTGAAAGAGTATGAGAATGTATTTTATATAAGGTTGCTGAGTTTGAAGGAGACAACGTAGATGAACAAACGAGTAGAATTAAACGAGAAGATAATACTAGAGTGGTTTGAAGGATGCGACGATGTAAAAGTAATAAAGCGTGAATTGGATGAGAAAGAAGAAACGAGGTCAGTATTGTTTATGTATTGTCAAAACTTAATTGACAATACAAAATTAAAACAAGCCACATCATCTCAAGTTTGCAAAGAGCTTTTAAGTAATTCGATAGAAGAATTTAACCTTTCAACATTAATTCCCCAGTTATCAGTAAAGAAATTAGATATAGTAAATTCGAATGAAACTATCTCTCAAATTATATTTGAAGGTAACCTCCTCATTATTTTTGAAGAATCTAAACAAGGATATATAGTTGATATTGCCCAAATACCTACAAGATCCGTTGAACAAACAAATACAGAGATGACCATTCGTGGTGGACGTGATGGATTTGTTGAAGAGTTAAACACAAATATAGGATTAATTAGAAAAAGACTAAAAACGAGTTCTCTTAGTTATGAAGAATTTATTATTGGAGAAAGAACACAAACTAAAGTAGCACTCTTGTATTTAAAAGATATCGCATCCCAAGATATAATCAATCAAGTTCGATTAAAATTAAGACAAATTAAAATAGACGGGGTTGTTTCAAGTGCACAAATTGAAGAATTAATCACAAATAATCAATTTAGTGTATTTCCTTTAGTTGAATATACAGGGCGACCCGATTATGCTGTGAATTGTTTGTTGTATGGGCGTTTTATTTTACTAGTTGAAGGGTCACCAACAGCCACTATTGCACCAGTTACATTTCCTTTTTTTGTGAATACATCTGAAGATCAAGATTCTTTCTATATAATCGGTAGCTTTGTACGACTTGTAAGTCTTTTGGGGATAGGAATATCTATATTTCTTCCAGGGATTTGGATAGCGCTAATTACATATCATCCGGATCAGATTCCCTATACATTATTAGCTACATTAAGTTTATCAAGAGAAGGGATTCCTTTTCCTGCTCCTTTAGAAGGGCTAATTATGATGACCTTATTTGAAATTTTGAGGCAAGCGGGATTGCGCGTTCCTGCCGTATTTGGTCAAACATTATCTGTTGTAGGGGGATTAATTATTGGACAAGCTGCTATTAGTGCTGGAATTGTTTCAGCATCTATGGTCATTATAATAGCAATCTCGGTTGTTTCGACATTTGCTTTAACTAATCAGTCAGTAACAGGGATAATAAGTATATTGCGATATGCAGTATTCTTGATATCTTCTTTATTAGGAATAGTAGGATTTATATTCTGTATCTTTGTGATTGTGATACATGTAGTAAATTTACGTTCTTTTGGAGTTCCTTTCTTTACACCATATTCTCCCCCTGTGTTTAAGAGTATGCTAGCAGCCACATTTAGAATTCCTTTCACGTATATGAAGAGAAGACCTAAAGAATTGCATACTCAAGATAATACAAGGAAAAGAGAGAGTACTGATGAAAAAAAATAAAAGAATTGTTTTATTTCTTTGTATGTTGTGTACGTTTCTAACAGGGTGTTGGGATCAAAGAGAGTTGCATCACGTCTTGTATATAAATAGTCTAGGCATCGATTTTAAAGATAATAATTATATCATCCGTCCACAATTTATTAATTTTTCTAACATAGCTAAACAAGAAGGGAGCACTACCCGTAATTATAGCCCGGCTTATATTGGAAAGGGAAAAGGACTCATTTTAGATGAGGCAACATTTGATTTTTATAAGAGTGCTCAACAAGAGATCTCATGGGAACATATCAAAACGATTGTTGTAACAGAGAGGTTTCTAAAACATGGTGATTTTAATCAATTTAATGATTTTTTCTCTCGTTTTTTTCAGTTTCGAGATACTATGTGGATATTTGGAACTAAGGAGCCTTTAGAAAATATATTAGCGAGCAATAATATTTTAAATATTTCTCAATTATATACAATTATTAATTTGCCACAAGAAATAACCAAGCAATATTCAATTATAGATCCTTTACCTTTATATAAATTCCAAAGAAATTATTATGAACCTGGGATGACAACTCGAATTCCTTTCTTAGCTACGACTAAAACAAATTGGAAAAAAGGGCATACATCATTTCCGATGTTAAAATTTAATGGTTATGGTTTTATAAGTGATAAATCCTATATAAATCATTTAAATAGCCACGATATTGCTGGAGTTCGATGGACGGATGAAAATACCAAACGAGCTCCATTGCTATTAAAATTTAATAAAAAAATAATTGGACAAATAATATTAAAAAACCCAAAGGTAGATACAAATTTTTTTACAAAAAAAGGGAAGTTGCACATACTTATGAACATCCATTTCGATGCTGATATTTATCAATTAATAAATTCTATGCCTGTAAATAATTTAAAAAAAATTGCAGAGGACCAAGTTGAAAAAGAAATTAAAAAAACGTACCGAAAAGGAATTGAAAAAGGGATTGACACGTATCAGTTATCACAAACATTATATCGTCAGAATTTTAATTTGTGGAAAAAATATAAAAAAGAGGGGAGAATATCCCTTCAAAATAAAGAAATAGATTTTAATGTCTCGATTAATATAGCTACAAATGGAAAATCTAAAAATATGCGTAATATCATCGAGCATTAGAATGATTGAAAATGAAAGAAAACGTAAAATATCGACTCTAAATAGGAGATTCGAAAGGACACACGTATTAGAACTCTAGGCTAATACAGTAGAAACCGGCTCTGTAATCGGAGTCGGTTTTATTTATTACGTATTTAAATTGGACTAAGTGGGGTAATAGGGGCAGGAGTTTCTCTCCTTTTCTATCCGTTTCCTAATCGAATTACCGAAATATTCTTTCTTCGTTGTATAGGATAATAATAAAAGATGGAATGATTTCCAAATTCACACCATCTTTTTTAAATAACTATTATATTTTTTAATCTATCTTTGGAGTATATATAAGGTGAAATTTTTGTTATGGGGGTACTTTACAATCTTTGCTTGATAGGCATGGAATCCCGCCACATTGCCTATCAACTTAAGAAAAATAAACATTCCTAAAACAAAAAAATGAGCTGATTTCTCAAAATAACTAACTGTGAAGAAAGAAAATTTTCATTTAGAGGCTACTTTACAATCTTTGTTTGATAGCGATGTGATTCTACCCAAATTGTAATTTATTAATGATGTTCCGTACCTTTACATAGAGACATGTTTTCTTTAGAGATGAGTTTTTTCTTATTTAAACCATGAAGTGAAAGAAAGCCAATCAATCCACATACCCCGAAAATAACCCATGGTACGAACGTTTTCTGTAAGTTCGATGTAAACCATGTCCCTGTGTAATTACCAATAATAAAACCAAATGCGAGTGAAAGTTGATAAAAGCCGAAATATGTAGCTGTGTATGATTCGTTACTGTAATTCGCAATAGCGATGTCAGCGTTAGGTAATACGAGTGTTTCTCCAATTGTAAATAAAATTACACAAATAAAAAGCCAATATGGGTGCTGGAATAAAGGAATGAGTGAAAAGGAAATTCCCATTAATAAAACACCGTATTTAATGATAGAGAGTGTATTGTATTTATGAAAAATCTTTCGGAATAATATCATAAATATGACGCCTGTTATTGCATTTATTGTAATAACTAAAGTAGCGAGTTGGTTACTATGACTAATGTTTTTCATATGAAGTGGAAGTGCGACAGTAAGCTGAGTAAACATAATGTAGAAGAAAATCATAATAAATGAAAATGAAAGAAAAATTTAATTTTGTAAGATGGCTTGTATTCCTAATGTAATAGACGTGTTTTCAGTAGAAGCTTGGAAGTGGTTTTTAAGAAAATAAAAAATAAGAGCAAATAATAGCATGAGAAATCCGGCTAGTGCGAAAGCATATATCGGATCTAATAGGAGTAAGAAACCTCCTGCAATTGGTCCGATTATCGCACCGCAATTAAAACTAAGGTTTAAGTATGTAAATAAACTTTTTCTCATATGAGCTGGTTGTGAACCGAATATGGCGCGAGCTGCAGGTTCGTAAAATGCAGTCCCAAATCCAATGAGAGCGGAAGAAATAGAAATTGTATAGAAATCTGAGCATATTCCTAAGAAAATAAATCCGATTCCTCTTAAAAATAATCCGGCTATCATCATAAAGATATAGCCTATTTTGTCAGCGATTAATCCTGAGAATAAAGGGATAACTCTAGATGTAATTGTCATAATCGTTAAAACTGTTCCGACTTGTACAGCTGAAAAGTGTAGAAAATTTAATAGATAAATAGTTAAAAATGCATATACCGCAAAATACCCAAAAGCCATAAAAAATGAAGAAATGAGCATAAAACGAATCGGAATTGAGAAATTTTTCATAGAACTCCTCCTAATTATGTAACTATTAAAATTAATTACTGGTTAACGATTTTATATTATAATTATACATAAAGTCAGAAAAAAGTAAATTTTAGAAAGATGGTGAATATATTTGAGCCAAAATCAAGAGGCACCTGATCAACTTGAGATAATGAGAGAATTTTTAAATACATGGAGAATACCAAATGATACAAGAAATCCTATAGATCAGTTTCAGACGATAGATGATGTTATAACATTTAGGGAGAAATATTGGAAAGAAGAGCTTTCGTTTCATACCTTGGACGAGTTAAAGCAATTTAGAGAAGATATTCGTCGTACTGTTGAAGAGCAGGGAATGTTGCAAAAGTGGTTTGAGAAATATCCATTCCGAGTATGTGTGGCAGAAAATATGGAGGATATCGCATATGAACCGATAGGAGAAAATAATTTGTATACGAAGATGTTACAAATTATTTTGAAGGCTATTAATCAAAAACAATGGGGGCGATTAAAAGCGTGTCCAGATTGCCGCTGGGTCTTTTACGACCATTCCCGTAATGGAAGTAAAAGATGGTGTGGCATGTATGCTGGAGGGGAAGAAGGCAGAGCTTGTGGTACAATCGCAAAAGTGAAAAATTATCGAGCTAAAAGAAAAGGAAGATCAGGTTATAACGGTTAATTCGTATAGGAGAAGAAAAAAGAGAGGGGAATGTAAAAGTGGTGGAACAAACAAAAATGTTAGAGCTAAATAAAAAGTGCTGGGACGTAGTAGCACCTCATTTTTTTCAAGTAGATTGTTTACCTAAATACGGACCGTATACGGCATCAGAGGACGAAATCCATTTATTTGATTCAATTGAGAATAAAACTGTACTCGATATTGGATGTGGTAGTGGGCATTCTTTGCGATACATGGCGGAGCATGGTGCAAAGGAATTATGGGGACTTGACCTTTCGAGTACGCAAATTAAAACAGCGAATGAAACATTAAAGTCTTGGAATCCGAAGTTAATATGCGGAGCAATGGAAGAGGAAGTAAATATTCCGAAAGGGTATTTTGATATTGTATACTCCATCTATGCATTAGGATGGACTTCAGATTTAGGGAGAACATTAGAAATTATTTATTCATATTTAAAGCCAGGAGGGAGTTTTATTTTTAGCTGGGAGCATCCGGTATATTCAAACTTACAGTATGGTACAGAAGAAATTGTTTTAAAGTCTTCCTATCATGAAGAAACTCCTATTACGTTTGAAACATTTAAAGGGGAAGAAGTACAAGCGACATTATATAAAAGAAAAATGAGTACATACATAAATGAGTTAAATAGAGCCGGATTTACAATTGAGAGAATAGAAGAGCCTGAACCAGCCAGTAGGTTTGATGAAGAAATGGCAGAGCCTTCTACAAAATACTATTCTTTATATAAAGCTAGAATGGTGCCGACTACTTTTATTGTGAAGGCGAGGAAGTAACTAGTGCAACATAAAGAAGGGGAAGAAATGGATCATATTAATATGGTGAAGATTGGTGAAGTGCGATCTTCTATAGATGAAAAAGTGTACAGTAATTGGGGAAGTGTTATTTCTAACATTAAAATATATCCAGAGTATATTGGAGGATTAGCTGGCCTCGAGGATTATTCTCATGCAATTGTTATTTTTTATATGAATGATTTCCAGGAAGAAAATAACGAGTCGTGGGCTAGAAAGCCAAGGGGATTAAGTGATTTTGATGAAAAGGGATGTTTTGCGCAACGGACAAAGTATCGTCCAAACCCTATTGGAATAACTACTGTTGAAATATTGTCGATTAAAAATAATGTTATTACTGTGCAAGGATTAGACGCTAATGATCGAACGGCTATTTTAGATATAAAACCATACATTGCTGCTTTTGATGCAAGGGAAAATGTACGTGTTCCAGATTGGATGAATAAATTAATGCAAGATTATTTTTAGTGGTAATACAAAAGGCTTTGCAATTATAAATTGCAAAGCCTTTTGTATTACATTATATCGTACGTATAATCTATTCATCTTTTCGGCTGAAAAATATGTTGGAAAAAGTATTTGTGATGTAAATTATCGACCATTTTGTTTGCTTGATACGTACGTTGTTGTTCTAATCGAATGCGTTGCTCCATCATTTTTACTTCGTGATCTGATAAACGTAACATTATACATGTCTCCTTTTCTATAAATATAGGTTTCTGTTTGATATCGATTCCATAATTTATAGTTAAGGAGGTATACTGTGTAACATAGGCAAAAAGCACCTTCCTCTCCCATTACGCTTACGAGGTTAGCTGTCGGACTCGGGAAGTGAGAGTTTCCCTACTTAAAAAGATTCGCCCCAAGTAGCAAAAAGCTACATAAATGGTTCCCCCGCTCCAAAAAAATGGACTCAGCAAAAGGTTGTATAAAGTAAAAAATAACATAAAGAAATAACTAAGTCAAATTATTTCGTATTTTCTGTTTTTTTAGTTGTGTAAGAATCATACCATCAGGGAGTGTTGTATCTGTTACTTCAATGAAGCCGTGTTTTTTATATAATGCGATAGCGGGAGTATTTGCCTTACCTGTTCGTACAATATACGTTTCAGAAGAGGAGAACATGTCAAATATATGTAGGAGCAGTTTCGTTGCAATCCCTTTATGAAAATGATCGGGTGAGACTACTAAACGATGAATATCAACTACATCTTCATCAACTTTAAAAGAAATAAATCCGGTGAGTAAGTCTTCATGAAAATATCCGTAAAAAGTTTCATCACAATTTTGAATATCAGTTACAGTATCATATAAACGGGGGATGGCTGTACTATTTATATATTTTGCCTCAATTTCATAAGCGGGAATTTGAATTTTTAAAATAGACGTAGCTGTATCATAAGAGTTTACTATTAATTTTTGAATCATAGTTTATAATCTCCTTTTGGGCTATTTTTTCATGCGTTTGACAAGATTTTTCTTTTCTGGATATAATAAATGTAAGGATTAAGTAATGAATTGGTAGCTAAATAGAGTCATACTATTATAGGTACAATTGCAGTTTCTATAACAGGTAAAGATTTTCCTGCTCGTATGTTTGGAAATATAATCGCTTGTTTACTAGGAGTTTGGCTAGGTGATGAATGATTGTGCTTAGTGTCCTTCGTTAGATGGTGTGTATACATAGGGGCAATTGTTCTAATTCTCATTGTATCATTTATCGTAAAGGTCACAAGAAGATAAATTTATAATATATACAATGATGAAAAGCCCTTTATAAGGGCTTTTCATCATTAACTGAGGTGGTATAGTTGGAGAAAGTAAATTTGAGAAAAAGAGATAAGCTGAAAAAGTTTTTTAAAGAACAAAATTATTTAGCGGTGTTACTTGGATTTGCATTATTGTTCATTAACATATTGTTGCTAACAAAAATTTCATTTGTCTTTACACCGTTTATTGTCTTTTTGAAAACAATCTTCTTCCCAGTGTTACTGGCGGGAGTCCTATTTTACATCTTGCATCCTTTCGTTTCATTTCTAGAAAAGAAGGGTGTTTCAAGAATTGTATCGATAGCTTCCATATATATACTTGTACTAGGGCTATTTGTGTTTTTAGTTGTAACGGTTATCCCGATTATTAGAGACCAAATTGATGCGTTAATAAGTAACTTACCGTATTTTGGTCATGAGATTGAGAGAGCAGCACGTAGACTTGGAGAAAGTAATTTGCTTGGGAAAGTTCAAGATAGCCTAAATATTGATGTTGCTAATATTGTAAAAGACTACACAGTGAATTTTACAAAGTCATTATCATCAGTAACAGGAAATGTAACTGGATTTTTAAGTACAGTAACAGAGGTTGTTTTAACATTTGTAATGGTTCCATTTATACTGTTCTATCTTTTAAAGGATGGCGAACAGTTACCGAATCACTTTTTAAAGTTTATATCTGAGCAAAGGCAACCAGCTGCGAAGAGAATACTTGATGATATGCATTATGCGATTAGTTCGTATATTAGAGGACAAATCATTGTTAGTCTATTTATCGGAATTATGTTATTTATTGGGTATTTAATCATTGGAATTAAATACGCCGTATTACTCGCTATTTTGGCGATGATTGTAAACGTTGTTCCGTATGTAGGCCCTGTTATTGCGATAACACCAGCATTAATTATCGCATTTATTGACTCACCAGCAATGATTTTAAAAGTAATTATCGTTATGATGGTCGTACAATTAGCAGAGGGGAAATTTATTTCTCCGCAAGTAATGGGGAAAAAGCTAGATATTCATCCCATTACAATCATATTTATCATTTTAACCGCAGGTAATTTATTTGGAATTATGGGGATTGTTTTAGCAATTCCAGGATATGCGATACTAAAAGTGTTAGTGACGCATGGTTATAGATTTGTTAAGTTGAATACGTGAAAAAAGAGCTGAAACAGATAAAACTGTTTTAGCTCTTTTTCATTAACAATTGATTTGCATATTGGCGCGCCCATATGTAATTTTCGTATTTGTTGAAATACGAGAACGTAATGTATCTGCTAATTCTTTTGTCGCAACGTTTACAATATGAGATTGAAACGTTTCAATTTGTTTTTCGAGAAGATCGACATTATAATTTGCGGTTAAACCGACGATTTTAAAATGTTCAGGATGAGCTGAAACGACATCTAATGCAGATGTGCCGATGGACCCTGTTGAACCTAAAATTGATATATATTTTACCATGAAAAAAACCTCCAAAGATGTTTCAATTATTTCTACAAACCTATATACTATTAAACAATTAAAGTGGAAATTCCTGCTATATAAAACAGAAAATTAGGGTTTATTTGGAAGTGAAGTGTGATAAACTGTGGAGAATAAGTGGAAAAGCAATGAAAGAGAAGAGTACATATTCGAAACTTTTCAGAGAGCTGATATGTGGTGAGAATCAGTAAGGGATGAATATGGAATGGGCTCTGGAGCTTCTAACTGAAATGAGTAGGTTAAAGACGGTTACTTCACGTTATCGAAGTATGAAGTGAGCTAATGATAGCTAATAAAGGTGGTACCGCGGGAGTCTCTCGTCCTTTTTAAGGATGAGGGGCTCTTTTTATTTTGAGAAAGGAGGAGTTAGGGTGAATGGAAAAATAATGTTAACAGGAATTAAGCCAACAGGATATCCGCATTTAGGAAATTATATTGGAGCGATTAAACCTGCATTACAAATGTCAAAGAATAATGAAGGAAAAGCATTGTATTTTATAGCTGACTATCATGCATTAAATGCTGTGCATGATCCGAGTCAGTTTAGTAGTTATACGAAAGAGGTAGCAGCTACTTGGTTATCACTTGGACTTGGAGAAGATGTGATTTTCTATCGACAAACAGAAGTACCAGAGATTTTAGAATTAGCTTGGATATTAGCTTGTCTAACTCCGAAAGGACTTATGAACCGTGCTCATGCGTATAAAGCGAAGGTAGAGCAAAATAAAGAAGCGGGTTTAGAAATCGATGCAGGAGTTAATATGGGGTTATATACGTACCCGATTTTAATGGCGGCTGACATATTATTATTTCAAGCTACTCATGTACCAGTCGGAAAAGATCAAATTCAGCATATTGAAATCGCTCGTGATATTGCGACGTATTTTAATCATACATTCGGCACGACATTTACGCTTCCAGAGTATGTGATACAAGAAGAAGGAGCGATTTTACCAGGGCTTGATGGTAGAAAGATGAGTAAAAGTTATGGGAATGTTATCCCGTTATTTGCAGAGCAAGAAAAGCTACGAAAGTTAATATTTAAAATAAAAACAGATTCTTCACTTCCAAATGAACCGAAAGAACTAGAAACGTTATTTACAATATATAAAGAATTTGCGACAGAAGATGAAATTCAGTCGATGCGTGAAAAGTATGAGACTGGAATTGGATGGGGCGATGTGAAAAAAGAATTATTCCGCGTTGTAGACCGTGAATTAGCAGGCCCTAGGGAAAAATACGCAACGTATATGAATGAGCCGCACTTATTATATGAAGCGTTAGAAAGAGGTGCTGAGAGGGCACGGGCTATTGCGAAGGCAAATTTAGCGGAAATTAAGAAGCGGATTGGGTTTGAGAGGGAACGTTAAGCGTTCCCTTGTTTTTGTTTGAAATCTGTAATAACTCTTTCGATTACAGGAGGAAGATTACTAGGTAACTCATCAAGTGAAAAGAAGTGCAGTTCTTTCGATTCAGTATAGTCGCATACAAGCTCACCTTGGAATTCGCGGCAAATATAAACAACGAGTACACCATGCACTTGATCACCGTTTGGATAGATTTGAAAGAAATCTGGTCCAGAGTATGTACGGAACAGTTCGACATTTTTTACGGTAAGTCCAGTTTCCTCAAATACTTCTCGTTTTAAAGCGTCTTCTAATGTTTCGTTATATTCTAAGGCCCCGCCGATAATACCCCAGCGGTTAAAATCTGTACGGAGCTGCAATAATATTTCATTATTTTCATTTAATACAATTGCGTGTGAACCGATTAAAATAAGTGGATGATTTCCTACTCGTTTTCTCATGTCTTCAATATAACCCATAATTTTTCTCCTTATTTTTAATAATAGTTAGGAAGTTCTTTTAACATTCTTTCTGTGTTATGTGCTGTAAAGGCTAGGTTATGATCATCTTTTGTTCTAAAAAATAATGTGCGTAAAAAGGTTTTAATGTTGGCGCATAAAATACAATACTCATTAAGCGAAAGGCGTTTTCTAATTTGAGGAAGCCTTTTTATTTTTTTATGAATAATTGAAATTAACTCATCTTGCGGGAAGTCATGATACAACATCGATACTAAGGGGGTAACAATTCTCTCATCTTCATTGTTATGGTAAATATCCAATGGAGAACCTTCTCCGCACTTTAAAGATGCGATCTTTTCTAGTATTCTAGATATTCAAGGACAATCCTGCTCATGCAAGGAGAACAATTAGAAATTCGAGTATGATATAGATGAGGGAAGAATATGACGAATATAGAACAGTTAGAAAAATATTTCAAAATAAGAAGAAGTGCTTCTTCTATAGTGATAAAAGAAAATAATGCAGAGGTTTTGACAGAAGAGCAATTAGAAGAGATGATGCAACGTTGCGTTGCTGAGGTAGAAAAAGATGGATTAGAAAAACTGCATTTTGAGATTTCTTCAAAAAGCCCAAATTATGATGCGTATAGGAAATGTTTCGGAAAGCATTCATTTGAACATTTTGCTGAAAACATAATTGTATTTAAGGATATATATGAAGTGGATGATATAGAAAGTGATATTGATTTTAAGCTTGTTGAGGAAGTAGGAGAAGAAGCCTTTCACTCTCTTTGGAATGAAGTGACGGAAGAACAAGTAGCGTATGATCAATTTGTACATATGATGGAGCAAGAAATTGGTGGGCAATGGAAAGAACATTGTTTAATAGCGGTTGTAGGTGAAGAGCCAATAGGAATTGTAATCCCGCATATTGAGAGAGGTACGATTGAAGAAGGGAGACTCATGTATTTCGCAGTTGCTCCAAATATGCGAAATAAAGGGTATGAAGCAGCATTATTTACAGGGGCAATGTTTGTCTTAAAAGAAATAGGAGCTTCTTATTATATTGGCGAGACAAATGTAAAAAATGAGTGGATGAAGGATATTTTTGAAAAGAACGGATGTCAGCTGCTAAGTTCTACTGAGCGATATGTGAGAAAGTTTTAGAAGGATGAATGACATACTTACTCGAACTCATTTAGCGGGAGGGAGTATATATGTTGAAGCAAACATTGCATTCATTCACTTTACTGTATCCAAAAGTATTGTTAGAAGGCTGGAAAATTGAAAAGTTTTCAGAACGTAATGAAGGGGGAAAGTGGGAAACTTTTTGGTTTCAAGTTATTACCCCAACTAGCAAGTTTCGAGTAAAGGAATTTTTTCTTGATATAATGGAGCCGGTATTTCCAGATAGTTGTATTTCTCAGGCAAAAGGAGATTGTTTTCAATATAAAGGGCTTGTGTATTGGAAAGGTGTAAATTATAAGGGGAAAGAAAGTTATGTAACATCTAAATGGAAAACGCAAATTGAAATTTCTATTGATCTTGGATATGTAAACCAAGATCAAATGGAAAGGTTCTTATTCGAGTTACAGCCGGTAAATTCGGAGTTTGCGAAAAAGATATTACATACACCGTTTCACCATTTAAGCTTTCAAGCGAAAAAAGGTGAAGTTGGTGAGATAGGAAGATGTCATGAATGGAATTCTCCAGATGACGTATCATATTCGCAATTGCCAATTCATAAACAGTTAAGTTGGAAGCTCGAGTCGGTCGGATTCGGAAATGATGAAACGCAGTATGTATACTGGGACGAAGATAATAAGCTATATGCACTTTGGGTTTGTAGGCATAAAAATAAAGCGCACTATCCTATTTCTTCATGGACAACAAATTATGGGGCGAAACAAGTAGTAAATGGTTTAGAGTTTTATTCACACCAGGACCGAGGCACAGTTGTATATGAAGATTTAGGTGATGAGCAAATCGCTTATGTTTTTCGCGGTAATCCGTGTACAACTTATGAACAAATAAAAGAGCTTTTTGTATGTTTGTAAGATAAACAGAAAAATCGAAACGACAAAGTAAGCTTTCCTATAATACAATAGAGAAGGATTTGACTATACGAAGAAAGCGTTGGTGAAAGTATGAAGCAACAAAAAAAATGGTTACAAGCAACTGTAAAACGAAATGAAGATAATACGTTACATATAGAGTGGGAAAATAATATAGAAGAAGTTCGAATTTATTGGAGTACTTCACCAGAATATATTGAAGAAAACGGAGAATTACTTGTAACGGTAATTGGAGAGTCATCATGTACAATTGAAAACCCGAGTGAAAATGAGCGTCCATATTTTAGGTTAGTAGGAAGTAATGGACAAGTGGTAACTGTAGCGGAGCGCAGATTGCCATTACAGGGAGCATTTAACTTCCGTGATATGGGCGGATATGAAACGACTGAAAGCCGTAAAGTACAATGGGGCAAATTGTATCGTTCTGAAGAGTTAGCAGGATTAACAGAATGGGATATCGAGTATTTACAGAAGTTGGGATTAAAACTAATTTGTGATTACCGTACAGATTTTGAAGTGAAGCATAAGCCGAACCCAGGCATTAAGGGTGCTCGTCAAGTATGCATACCAGTTATGCAAGACTTAGCGAAAGATTTAAATATAAATGAGTTTTTCCAGGTTGGTGACTTATCTGTATTAGGAAAACCTGGTGAATATTTAGTGAAAATGAATCAAGATTTTGTGAAGGGTAATGAGGCGTTTGTGAGCTTTTTACAGTTAGCACAAAATCCAGAAAACTTACCGTTAGTGAATCATTGTACAGCAGGTAAAGATCGGACTGGCTTTGGCTCAGCATTATTATTACTTCTATTAGGTGTATCAGAAGAAACGGTAATGCAAGACTATTTACTAAGTAACGGTTTCCGTGAAAAGTTAAATGAAAAAATGATGGCATTTTTAGGTGCCAAATTACAAAACGATGAAAGTAGAGCAATATTAGGGGCGATGTTTGAAGCACGCGCGGAATATTTACAGGCTGCGATTGATGAAATTAAAACGCAGTATGGATCTATTGAAGCATATGCTGAAAAAGGACTTGGCTTTACGAAAGAATCGTTAGAGGAAATGAAAGAATTACTTTTGGAAGATAAATAACAAGAAGGGAGGCTGATTTACATTAGCCTCCCTTTATTATTGTTGATATAATTTCGTTTATGAGGATGTTGTGCACCGAGGGGGAAATGGATGAAAAGAACATACGAATCGGGGGATAAAATGATTCATACACGTTTAAAAGCAGACGAGTTAAGGGGAAAGCTAACAACAATATTAAGTCAAGAATATAAGGATTTAGCTGTTCAGGATTTAAAGGTGATTGGAACAGGAGTGCAAAATATTGTTTTTCGAGGAGATTCAGAAAAGGGAGCGTTAGCTTTTCGAGTGCCGTGGGAAAGAGAAGTAGAAAATATAAATGAAGATTTATTTAATAGTCGACTTTCATTGCAAAAGGAAGCAGAGCTTTCTAAGTTTTGTAATTCAAAAGGTATTCCAGTACCAAGGATATACGGATTGCATCTGTCAAAGGAACTTGATTTTTTAATTTCAGATTATATGGCTACGGATCATATGCCAATTTCTGCGTATAAAATAGGAGAGCTAGTTAATAAGCTGCATAGTATGTCAATTGAAGGTTTACATTACGAGCAGAACATTAGAGAGCCAATTAGTAAGCGTATAGCGGAACGAATTGTGAAAAGAGTAGAAGGTTTTAATACAATTACGAACTGTAATATTAAACTTCCAGATGCACAAACAATTGAACAAATTCTTAGTACGGCTGATCATACGAAAAGTTTATTGCATATGGACATTCGACCAGCAAATTTAATTGGATATAACGGAGAAGTTAAAGCGATAGTTGATTGGGATAACGCTCTAATTGGTCATCCATTATTGGAGCTTATGAGAATAGCTGAAACGAATGAGGTTAGTTGGGATGAATTTAAAGCTGGATATAAGAATGATAATATCTTTAACGCTACTCCTCATATCGTTAGTTTGTTTTATAGATTAGATACCTCGGTTATGCTTGCAAATTTATTTATAGCACATTTGAAAATAGAAGATAAAGGTGTATTCTATAAAGAGCGAGTCAAAACACTTTATAATGAAATATATAAAAGCTTATAAGCTATGAGAATAAAGCTTTTAAAATAGGAATTGAGGAGAACATCATGAAATACAAAGTTATATTATTTGACGTAGACGATACATTATTAGATTTTCCCGAAACAGAAAGAAACGCATTACATAATGCGTTTGTACAGTTCGGCATGCCTACAGGATATAATGATTATCTTGCAAGTTATAAAGAGATTAGTAATGGATTATGGAGAGATTTAGAAAATAAAATGATTACGCTAGGTGAATTAGCGGTAGATCGATTTAGACAATTATTTGCTCTTCATAATCTAGACGTAGATGCACAGCAATTTAGTGGTGTATACCTTGAAAACTTAGGGAAAGAAGTACATCTTATAGAAGGTGCAGTGCAATTATGCGAGAATCTTCAAGATTGCAAGTTAGGTATCATTACGAACGGATATACAAAAGTACAACAATCAAGAATTGGAAATTCGCCTTTAAGTAACTTCTTTGATCATATTATTATTTCAGAAGAAGTAGGACATCAAAAACCAGCTCGTGAGATTTTTGATTATGCCTTTGAAAAGCTTGGAATTACTGATAAATCAAGTGTACTAATGGTTGGAGATTCGCTAACTTCTGATATGAAAGGCGGAGAAGATTACGGTATTGATACTTGTTGGTATAATCCTAGTTTAAAAGAGAATACGACAGGCGTTAAGCCGACTTATGAAGTGGAGAGTTTGTTGCAAATTTTAGAAATTGTGGAAGTGGCGGAAGAAAAGGTAGCCTCATTTTAATCATGTTGATATTTGTCGATAAATCGATATATCGAAAAAATCGTTCAACTAATATATGGATTGAAAAATAGCGCTACTATACTAAGGTCATTCATGTGTTATAATGCATGAATTAAATATACGTATATGCATAGTTTTTCAGAGTGATTCGATGTCAGGTTTGAGCTGTGTAACAACTAGAGGTGAGTGAAGGATGTTAACGTTTTTATTTGAGTTAGACAAGGCTATTCCGCAGAAGGACGAGCCACGGTATGTCTCTTATACAAAGGGCTTTATTGAAGGGGATTTAACAATTCGTGTCGGTGACAGAGTACTTTTTCAGAAGTCATGTATGAAGGTCGCAGAGCTCGGCATTTATTTAGGACAGTGGATGGAACAAGTTCAACATGGGCAGAACGTACAAATGAATTATGAAACGAGTGACCGTGATGAAGTAATTCTCGGATTCTTCTATGAAGAGGACGATCAGTGGGGAGTTTCTTCCAGTTGGCAACAATTTGAACTTCAGGAGCGTATATCTACTGCAACATTAGTAGAGAGCGTTCAACGCTATTTATATGAGCTAAATAAGGAACTGCGCGCGATAGAATATCCTGTGACGTTTGATCAGTACTTAAGAGGAGAGCGAATGATGCAGCTTTCTTACAAACGACTGTGTGATAGTAAAGCGGATACGACGTCGATAGAGGTTTACAATGGAAGCAAACAAGTAGGCGTAGTACGGGGCTATTATAAAAATACGTTGATGAAAGTGCTAGACTTCATTCCGAAAGTTGGTAGTAATATCATTTACGAAATAAAGGATAGTAAGGACAATATTCGCGTCATTGCAAAGGATGTAAGTAGGCAGCGCCAAAGAAAGATTTTAGTAACGTACATCGATAATAATGATGCAGAGCATGAAATGCTTGTATGTGACGGAAAGTTATTGGATGCAAATTTCTTATTTACCTTTACATATAACACAGAAGAATATGTTGTTCACAAAACTTCACTTGGGCTTGGAAAGTTATTACGAAACGGCTATGTAATTGCAGATTGGAATATTCGTCTTGAGGAAGACATGTATCACATCGAGATGAATGTATATGATGATGATTATATTGAGGATCAATACTTACTGTTAGGCGTATTTCATGCGGTTTTGTATGGGTGATAAAGTGAAACTATAATTAGTGGGATAAATGGGAAGTACCGGTATTCTTCATGGGAAGGATGCCGGTATTTTTTTATGGTTCTGAAAAAAGGACGGTATTTTCGTTGCAACCTATTTGTCGCTTTGATAAATGTAGTGATAAAAACTATAAAAAATAGGCGTATCAAGCAAAGTGTTGATACACCATAAAACTACATTGTTAAGCAATATGCGTCGTTGTGTAGTATATCTTTAATTACTTTAGATTCAGTATTACATATTAGACTTGGTGCCTTTTCTTAATCATCAAAAATAAAGATTTCATCAATAGAACTATGAAGTGTCTTCGCTATATCGTGAGCAAGCTGCAATGAAGGATTATACTTTCCTTTTTCAAGATGGCTAATCGTTTCACGACGTACACCAACTTGTTTCGCTAAATCTTCTTGTGTCATATTCAATTTGGCACGGTATTCTTTTATCTTCGTTACGAACGCCATGGTGCATCTTCCATTTCATCAATTGGTTTATCGTAAAAGAAAATAGAGAAGCCGAACGTAAGAATGAGTGTGCCGAAAATAAGGGCGATATCAATCTCTTGTAATGTAGGATTCGGAAATAACATTTCAATAAACATAATGATAGCAGTTGTTAGTAATGTAACGATAAAGGCATTTCGGCACGATTTATTTACAATTTGTTCAAAAAGCTCATCATGATGAACTTTTCTATACGTTGTGAAAAAGGAGAAAAAACAAAACATAGTAAACAAGCCTTTTTCATAAAAAAAGCCTAGGAAGCCAAAGAAACCGAGAAATCCTAAATATTTAATCCAAGTTGTTCTCACGATGGATTCTCCTTTCAGTGTTAGAAATAAAGTGAAACTTTAATCAGTGGGGGCATCCCCATTGATTATTAGTTGAACCAATCGGGCGTTTACGGGCAGTTGATGTCCCACCTAACTTCTTTGCTCCAGCCGAATTTTGAGGTAGGATTCTTACTGCCCGTTAATGCGGGATAAATCACTATATGTTATAAATATATCACATGTAGAAATGAATGGTAATAATAGTTTTACAGTTTGTTTCATAATAATAGTAAAAAAGGATAAATATTCTGTAAAATAAAAAGGGAAATATCGTAAAATGTTTGTAAGGAGGGGGAGAAAAAAATGCTAACTTGGATAATGATCGTTATATTACTTGTAGTTATTACTGTAATTGGCACGGTATTAATTGGACGAAATGGTGATGCGAATTATAGTAAAGCGACAAAAGGAAATATTAAAAGGCTTACGATGATTTATATTATATTAGCCGTTGTTTTAATAGTTGGACTTGGTGCTTATATTTATTTTAAAGGATAAAAGTACAACTGGATAAAACTGAAAAATAATAAAAATCTAAAAATATAAGTATGCTATAATGTTAATATAGTTATTTGGTAATTAAGGAAAGGATTGGATGTAATGATCGAAATTACGAATGTGTCAAAAAGTTATAATGGATCTTCATATGCAGTGAAAGATTTAAGTTTAACAGTACCTAGCGGAGAAATCTTTGGTTTTTTAGGACCGAATGGTGCCGGCAAATCAACGACAATTAAGATGATTACTGGTATTCATGGGGTGGACAAAGGGACCATTACGATTAACGGCAAAGATATTATGAAAGAGCCGATGGAAGCGAAAAAGACGTTCGGTTATGTTCCAGATAGTCCAGATATGTTTTTACGATTAAAAGGAATTGAATATTTAAACTTTATGGCTGATATGTATGAAGTGCCGAAAGAAGTACGACAAGAACGAATAGAGTCATTAGCAAAGAAATTTGATCTTTATAATGCTTTATCGGATCAAATTCAAAGTTATTCACACGGTATGAGACAAAAGATTGTTATTATTGGTGTGCTTTTACACGAACCGGATGTGTGGATTTTAGATGAGCCATTAACGGGGCTTGATCCGAAATCTGCCTATATTTTAAAAGAAATGATGAGAGAACATGCAGATAAAGGGAAGATTGTATTTTTCTCTACACACGTACTAGAAGTAGCGGAAAAAATATGTGACCGCGTTGCTATAATTAATAAGGGGAATTTGCAGTTTAAAGGGAATTTAGATGAAATGAGAGATCATTTTAAATCCAATGAATCACTTGAAAAAATGTTCTTGGAGATGACGGGCAATGAGTAAAATTTGGACGTTAACAAAGGTATTATTGAAATTAAATTATGCAGATTTCATAACAGATAAAAAGAAAAGATGGGCGTATTTATTTTCATTTGCAGCCATTTTATTTGTAGGCTTTTTAATATTCGGTTCGATGACCCATGGAATATATGAAGGAATGATACACCTCGGACAGAATCCAGGAATTGTTATTGCGATGGGATTAGCAGTTGCTAGTATATGGGTATTTTTGATGAGTATTATGAACATTTTAACAGTGTTTTACTATAGTAATGATGTTGAAATGTTGCTACCGTTACCGTTAAAACCAGCGCAAATTATTTCGGCAAAGTTCTTTACAGTGTTAATTACACAATACGTAATGAGCTCGTTTATTTTATTGCCTATCTTTATTACTTACGGTTTAAAGAGTGGTGCTTTCATTACATATTACATTTATATGATTGTCATTTACTTATTCTTCCCGATCATTCCGCTAGTTTTAGCTTCGTTAATTATGACAATTATTATGAGGTATACGAATATAGCGAAAAATAAAGATCGAGGAAATATATTCATTGGAATTGTAAGTATATTATTTATCGTAGGAATTAATGTGTTTATGCAATGGAGAAATAAAAGTGCAGTATCTGGAGCTGGAGATTCGGTTGCGAATTATCTTGCAAATAATCAATCCTCACTTTTCATACAAATGACAAATTATTTTCCAACTACATATTTTGGAGCGATGGGATTAGTAGAAAGTGCAGCGTGGAAAGGCCTATTATACGTTCTTATTTACATTCTTATTTCTATCGCGTTTTTCGGGCTGTTTTATTACATTGCAGAGCGCACCTATTTGAAAGGGGTTATTGGACTTTCAACGAGTACAGCAAAGAAAGAGGTAATTTCAGCAGAAGGTTTACAGAAATCAACGGTACAAAGTTCTCATTTAAAAGCATATGTGAAAAAAGAATTTAAAACGTTATTCCGTACACCGCAATTTTTCTTAAATTGCATTGTGCAAACTTTTGTAATGCCGATTATGCTGTTTTTTATTTTATTTGTACAAGATGGAAATTTAAAATGGATTACGGGGTATATTGATAATCCGGAATCAGCAGGTTTTGCAATTGGTGCTGGCCTTTGTGCATCGTTATTTTTAATGGGAAATAATGTGATTGCAACAACGTCATTTTCTCGAGATGGAAGCTCTTGGTTTGTGAATCGTTACTTACCAGTAAAGGCTTCCGATATCTTTTTCGCAAAAACATTAACAGCTTGGCTAATTAATATATCAATTTTAGCAGTATTCGGTATTACGATGGCAGTTGTAGCGGGGGTTTCTCCAGTATTTATGGTACTATGGTTCTTACTAAGTGCGAACGGTTTATTGTTAATCAATTTAATCGGTACACGCTGGGATGCACAAACTGCAGATATTCATTGGGATACAGAGCAGAAATTATTTAAAAGCCGATATACGACTTTGTGGAATTTTTTAGCTAATATTTTAATAGCTTTAATTATTGTAGCGGGAGTAAGTGTATTATACTTTGTCCTTCATGTAGGACTGTGGGTTATGTTTATTATTTTATTTATACTGTTTACCATTTCCAATTTAATTTTAATTAGAATTTTAAAATTAGGTGCAGAACGTATATTGTCAAATATTAATTAAGAAGATAGATCCTCTGTATTCGTACAGAGGATTTATCCATAGATGGAGGAGAAAAGGTGAAGAAAATAGCAATTGTAACAGGGGCAACTCGTCTTAATGGAATTGGTGCAGCTGTATGCAAGGTGCTTGCTCAAAAGGGGATAGACATTTTTTTCACGTACTGGCCTCGGTATGATAAAGCAATGCCGTGGGGAATGAATGATCAAGAACCTTTTTTATTGAAAAAGGAAATTGAAAGTTATGGCGTTCGATGTGAAATGGCAGAAATCAACTTATCGCAGTCTTATTCGCCTAATCGTGTATTGTATAGGGTATCAGAACGATTAGGCGAACCATCTATTCTTATTAATAATGCAGCTTATTCTACTTATACGAAAATTGAAGAGCTAGATGTAGAACAGTTAGATAAACATTATACGGTTAATGTTCGTGCTACTATGTTATTAAGTTCATTATTTATTAAACATTTTTCACTCAAAACGAGTGGAAGTATCATTAATCTTACTTCAGGGCAGTCATTAGGGCCAATGCCTGATGAACTTGCATACGCAGCAACGAAAGGAGCAATAGAGGCATTTACAAAGTCAGTTGCACCAGTTGCTATGGAGAAGGGGATTACAGTCAATGCTGTGGATCCAGGACCAACGAATACAGGATGGATTACTGAAGAATTACAGCATCATTTAGTATGGAAATTCCCGCAAGGAAGAGTTGGAGAATCAATGGATGTTGCGCGCTTAATTTCCTTTTTAGTAGGTGATGAAGCGAAGTGGGTTACTGGGCAAGTGATTCATTCGAATGGTGGTTATTCATAAAAATATTATGTTAACAAAGTTGAGAAACAAAAAAAGTTGGCTTATTTTATTTTTTTTGTATAAATAAAATGTCAAAAAAGAGAAAAAGTTGATATGAGAGTATATTGCCACATGTAGATCACAATTCTTTATGTGACAATATACTCTTTTTCTTTTATTACGTAGTAGAAAAATAGGGTAGAAGAAACTCGAATATTAAAATCATTTTATCATTTTTTGTACGTATTATTATGAAGATTACTGTCGGAAAGATGGTGATTCGTGTGAAAAGGAATTTTTTAATGGAAAATAGAATCGTAAAGAGGAGGATAAAATTGTAAACATAGGGGGATTTTTATGAAAATGAAAAAAGTCGCTATCGCTTCGATTACAATTGGTACAATGCTTACTATGGCAGCTTGTAGTACCTCCACGGATAAAGATGCAGCGAAGAAGGACCAAGCAACTGCACAAAATGAGGAACAATCAAAAACGACAAGTGCAGATGAAGCGTCAAAAACAACGAAAGATACTGAAAAAGACACAAATACTTCTTCGAATGAAAAAACAGATAAGGATTCAAAAAATACGAAAGAATCATCAAGCACAGAAAGTAACGGCAAAACGAAAGAAAAAGAAACGACAGGGAAAACGAATGATCAAACTACTAGTGGAAAAGCAACAGATCAAAGTACAAGCGCAAGTACAAGTACAGACAATAATGGGAAAACAACGAAAGATCCGAAGAAAAACGTTGCTGTGAAAACAAATGTGAAAGAAGTAGTTGTACTAATTGAAAGCTTAGACAAGCAATTAGCGGCAAACCCTAAATTTGAAACAGTTAACAAACTTGGAAAGCAAATTAATGAGAAGTGGGATGTAATTGAAAAAGAGTTAGAAGCATCACATCCAACCGAGTATAAAACAATTGGTCAAAGTATGTATCCGTTAATTGTAGGAGCGGAAAAAGAAAAGATAGATGTTAAGAAAATGAAGTCATTAACGACAAAAACGAAACAAGATTTAAATCAATTATTAACGAAGCTTTCATAGTTTCAAAAGCCTACTCGTGTGAGTAGGCCTTTTTAGTTTGTTGAAGTAGTGTGTGGGCTCGTTATTTATTGTTCTTTTCAATTATGATACGAAATGAATCGAACGCTTGTTGAATGACATAATTTTCTTTACTCACTTTATAAGGAAATGGAAAAGCAACTAGTTGGGAAGATGAAAAGTTTCATGAATTATCCACTTTAATTAAATATTCATAGTATGAAACATGAAGACAAAAATATCTGCAGAGGTGAGGTGAATAAAGAATGCTTTCCAAGTATTTTTACAATGAAACGCAAATGCGTCCTTTAGGAGGGCAGGGACCTGCACAAAGTACTATTCAAGCTGTTCATCAGGCTATACAAGCACAGCAACAAGCATTACAATCACAACAAATGCAACAAAGTTATTACCCATCACAATCGTATTACTCATCACAGTCGTATTATCCATCACAATCGTATTACCCATCACAGTCGTATTATCCATCACAATCGTATTGCCCATCACAGTCGTATTATCCATCACAGTCGTATTACCCATCACAATCGTATTACATGATGTAGATTATACAAGGATGGAATTTATTTTTGATCGTTACTGTATGAAACTGTATATGTTTTATAGCGAACAATGACAAACAGAAATAGCTCTTTGATGGGAACAAAAACCTTTTTAGCTTGATGGGGATAGGACATTGCCATCAAGCTAAACTCATATAACGTCAATGATAAGCGAGATTGTTTGATCTTGTAATCTTTTTTTATTCTTTTGTTAGCTGACGAATAATCACATGGATTGGCACTTTATCAGTCATTCCTACATAAGCATTGGATATTTTACATGTTTGTTCTGGTTGAAGAGAGTTCATTAAGACCGTCATATTTATTTTGTTAGCTTGATAGCTATGGGGGAGGAGCAGCAAAAAAATATTTTCACATAGGTAGTTTATCGAAGGTTTTACTATTCCTAATGTGGAATAGAATCTTATCCAAGCATTACTAATTTTTTTAGGGGGAATTGTAATGAAATTAAGGATCACCACTTTGACATTAGCTACAGCCTTAACATTCGGTACTCTAGCAGGAAACAATGTGTCTGCGGAAACAAAAACAACATCTAGCTCAACTCAAACAGAAAAAAGTTATTTGATTGCCTTTAAGAAAGATTTACCTAGCAATTATCAATCTATTATTTCGAATGCAGGTGGGCAAATTCTCCGCGTCATTTCTGCCATCGGAGCAATGGAAGTAAAGTCAAGTAACCCTTCATTCTTGGATAACTTGAAAGGGGTTTCATCTATCCAAGCTGCAAATCAAGAAGTTTTCCACGCTTTAGATAAAGAAGAAATAAGGCCAACCGCAGCGGACGGAAAGCCAGTAACGGATATCCCACAGCCAGAAAATATAGACAGCTATTGGAATTATCAATGGGACATCAAAAATATAACAAATGATGGTGCGTCTTATAAGCTGAATGGAGGAACAGGAAAAGGAGCAACAGTCGGTGTAATCGACAGCGGTATCGATGCGAATCATCCTGATTTAATAAAAAACTATAGTGGTGGTCAGAATTTCGTACCAGCTGGTGCGGATGAAACTGAGAAAGGTGATCCTGCTGATGTGAAGGATAGGGGAGGACATGGAACTCATGTAGCAGGCTCAATTGCAGCAAATGGAAAACTAAAAGGGGTTGGACCAGATCTTAAAGTTCGTTCATATCGCGTTTTCCCCGAATCTGGTAGTGCACCGACAGCTTGGATTGTAGACGCTATTGTTGCGGCTGCAAATGATAATGTTGACGTTATAAACATGTCTATCGGTGGATTTGATAGCATGAAATACTATGATAACGGAAAAAAATATAGCGATAATGCGGATGTTCTTATTTGGAAGCGTGCAATTCAATATGCCGTACAAAAAAATGTAACAGTCGTAGCGGCAAGTGGAAACGAATCACTCAATATGAATGATAAGAAAATGATAACAGATTATTTAAATAAGGAGTATGGCTCAGACGATCTTATCTTTAAAGGGCCTTATGTAGAAACTCCGGGTCAAATTCCGGGTGTAATTAATGTATCTTCTTCTAATCAATGGTCAACTGATAAAATTGCATTTTACTCAAACTATGGAAACAGTTTTATTGATGTGGCAGCACCAGGCGGTGATAACGGTCCTGTATATGCTGAAACAGGCGATTTAGCACAGCGAGATTTCCATTATCGTACATTAAGTACATGGCCAACTTATTTGGAACCATATTTCACTTCAGATCTGCATAACTATGCTTTAATGCATGGAACATCAATGGCCTCGCCAAAAGTAGCGGGAATTGCGGGGGTTATTAAAGCGGCTCATCCGACATATTCTCCTGCACAAGTAGAGAACTTAATTAAACAAACAGCAAAAGATTTCGGTAAACCAGGACATGATGCATTATTTGGATCTGGAGAAGCAAATATTTATAATGCGTTATTAAAAATAAAAAAATAATAAAAAAGTGGGATAGCACCTATCCCTATTAAGTTAAGGTACCTGTTGTTCCCAAAAACGAAAAACACGGGCAGAATCTACATTGATAAATATCAAAGGATAAAAATCTCGTTTTCGGAGTACTTCAGAATATTAGTTTGATGGATATGTGGAGCTAGACTACAAAAACATACATTTCATACTTAAACAAAATTTGAAAAAAGAAAAAGATTGCCTCTTAAGAGGCAATCTTTTTTTAGCGAGAGTGTCTTAAAAATAGTTGAATTGCTTGTTCAGGTACATAGAATTTCCCGTTACTTTCTACAACGATGCTTCCTAGTTCATAATCTTTTCCATCGATACAGATAATGTTTTTATTAACAGACAACTTTGCCTCCGTATTATTGCGTTTTACTACAAGTACAGGGTTTGCTACATCTTTTTTATCAATCGTTACAATCGCACCAATTTTTTTAAAGGATGTTTCGGCATCTAAAAATAATTTCTTCGTTATGTCTCCTAATTGGAAGCCCATTGCTCTGGCCATTGTCTTTGCAATGTCCGTATTTTGAACTAAACCATATGGCTTTTGAGGCCCGTAAGAGTATAAGAATACATCTTCACCCGTATGACCACCAGTTGTAAAACCGAGGTTCGCACGGTTAGCCAATAATGTAGTAAGGATTGAACCTACATCAGCTTTCTTTTGAGTAGCTTTTAATTTTTCACTTTCATTATTAGTTAGGTTGTCTAAACCGTAAAGAGCAGCGACATCTTTTATATTAGATAAATCATCTTTTAGTTTATTTGTAGCACCTTCAAGTGTCATTTTCGCCTTTTTCAGTGGGGTAATGAAGGCTGATACTGGTGTGGTATCATATCCTTTTGTAGTATTGCTGTTACCAATGGAAAGACCGCTATTTCCATGATCGGTTACAGCGATGACCATAGTATTACGATCTTTCTTCGCAAACTTTAACGCTGCCGTAACCGCATCATCAAATGCCAATACATCGCTAATCATCCCGATTGGATCATTTGCATGTGCTGCCCAATCTGCCTTACTGCCTTCTACGAATAAGAAGAAACCATCTTTATCTTTTGATAAAGTTTGAATTGCTTTTTCCGTCATTTGGGAAAGAGTTGGTTGTTCAGGATTGGTTGCTGCACGATCTATATCGAATGCAAGTGCATTACTGGAGAAAGAGCCCCAGATTTTATTTGATTTGGAATTTAATAATGCATCCTTTGTTTCGACGAAGTCGTATCCTTTATCTTGAATCACTTTTACTAAATCTTCGTTGTCTTTACGAATACCACTGCTTGTCGGAGGCAGAAGTGCTGCCTTTCCACCGCCTAATACAACATCTATCTTTTGATAAACTTGCTGTTCACCAATTACTTCAAAATTTTTGCGGTTAGCATGGTGGGCAGAGAAACTAGCCGGAGTAGCATGCTGAATTTCTGATGTAGCAATAATTCCTGTTGCACGGCCTGAACGTTTTGCACCTTCTAAGACGTTGGCAACTGGACGAAACTTGCATTCTTCTTTGACGGGTTCTAAGCCAGGCGAATTCACAACAGAAGGTAATACGCCGACATAGCCTGAATTTGATTTATTGCCTGTCGCTAAAGCTGTGGCTGCTGGTGCAGAATCCGTAATAGCTGATTCTGCCGAATACGTACGAACACCTCCTGATACAATTTGATCGAGTGCAAGAGGTGCGCCTTTATACCACCGAGCCAATGTTGTGACAGAAGAGCTTGTCCCATCCATAACCATGATAATTACGTTTTTTGGTTGTTTCTCTGCTTTTTTCGCCGCAGCTTTTACTTCATTACCACTCATCATGCTTCCTGCAGCTAATGAACCTAGTGTTATAGTACTGGCTAAAGTTAGTCCCATTATCTTTTTACGAAGATTAGTCATTGTTGTCCCTCCATAGATTGTTTTCGGCATCCCAATCTAACGTTCATATGTAAACATAGTTTTGATTTTTTCTATTTGTTAGTAGTACCCCATTGCCAAGAAACTAACAAAAACTATTGAGTCAAAATGGTGAACACAAAAAGTTAAATGTAAGCTAATTCTTCAGAAAAATCTTCTCATCACATAAAGCCTTCTTGTATTCTTAAGTTGTACGTTCTTTCCTATAAAAAGAATCTTCTCTTTATTTTATGGGAACTATTTATAAAAAGGATGGTGGGAAGAATGACAATCGATCGCGTTTGTACAATTGGACCAGCAAGTAATAATAAAGAAACATTAGCTCAGTTAATAGACAATGGTATGAAAATTGTTCGGTTAAATTTATCACATGGCACGCATGAAAGTCATAAAGATATTATTCGCTTAGTAAAATCGTTAGACGATTCTATTAAAATTCTAGGGGATGTACAAGGGCCTAAAATAAGATTGGGTGAAATAAAAGAGGAACAAACTACACTTGTAGCAGGGGAGTTATTTACTTTACATACCAATCCAGTTCAAGGGAATAAAGAAGAAGTAAGTGTTGATTATGTAGGGATCGCGAATGACGTAAAAGTAGGAAGTAGAATTCTTATTAATGATGGAGAAGTTGAATTAATTGTTGAAAAGGTAAGTACGGAAAAAATAGAAACAAGGGTAAAAACAGGTGGCAATATTTCCTCTCATAAAGGGGTGAACTTACCAGGTACAATCGTAAGTTTACCAGCTATTACAGAGAAGGATAAAAAAGACATTCAGTTTCTTCTAGAAGAGGGTGTTGATTTTATTGCGTGTTCTTTCGTTCGAAAACCTAGTCATATAAAGGAAATACGAAATTTTATACAAGGGTACACAGAAACTTCACCTAATTTAATTGCAAAAATAGAAACGATGGAAGCGATCGAGAATTTTCAAGATATATGTAAAGAAGCGGATGGAATTATGATCGCAAGGGGAGATTTAGGCGTGGAATTGCCGTATCAAATTATACCGCTTTTACAAAAAATGCTGATTCGTGAGTGCAATCGAACGAATACGTATGTCATTACAGCGACACAAATGCTTCAATCTATGGTAGATCATTCTATTCCTACAAGGGCTGAGGTGACGGATGTATTTCAAGCTGTATTGGATGGAACGAATGCAGTTATGCTTTCTGCTGAAAGTGCGTCAGGAGATCATCCAATCGAAAGTGTGAAAACGTTGCGTCTCGTTTCTGAATTCGCAGAGCACGTAAAAAAAGATGGTCCTTATGCTATGAAAGATGTACTTGAATTGTTGCATAAGTCACTTTAGTATAAAAATTTGCATTTATCGTTTATAGTATTAGTTGGATACTTATACTGAATCAACAAGAATTTGTTGTTCTTTCTGTATGAATTCAACTTTTTATGGAAAGATATGTTAGTGAGTATACGTTTTGAACGTTCTATTTTTTAGAGTGTGATAGGAGGAGAATGAATATGTCAGATATTGAAGTAGGCGAAATTTTTAGCCTTAGCGACGAGAATAATGAAGAGCAGGAAGTTGAAGTGCTTGGAGCGATGAATGTCGAAGGAGCAGAATACATTGCAGTTGCCTTTGTAGAAGACATCCAAGCGGAAACAGAGGAAGACGTTGATATCTTCTTTTTAAAAGTAGAAGAAGATGACGAATTCTCATACATTGAAAGTGATGAGGAATTTGAAAAAGTATCTGCGGCGTTTGAGAAGATTATGGACGAGCAAGAACAAGAATAATAAAAATAGTTAGACAAAAGAGGGAGATGCATATCTGCCCTCTTTTTTGTATAGGGTTGAAAAATCTTTCTCTAACTTCTATTTTTCAATCCGCTATAAATCATACACTTCTTTTGTGTTCGTGGAAGCCGCATCTAATAGAAGGAAAATCGACGCTATAATATGTATAGCGATTCGTATATAGGGAAAGAAAGCAACTAGAATAGTGAGGATTCCTATATAATTAGCATAGGTTTTCATGCCTTCTTTTTTAGCTAATAAAATAGTAATGATATGTAGAGTAATTACTATAAGTAATGGTATCTCGGATAAGTCAACTATTCCTTGAAGTAAATAACAAAGAATTAATAACAGATGGGAAATACCTGTAGTCCACTTTAATGCTTTTACGACTTCCTTCAAAGTAAATCCCTCCTAAATATGCTCGTATGAATATATTACCAAATATAGTGGATGAATAGATATGTTTTTGTGATTTACGTTAAAATATAACGATAATTATGTTATGTAAACTAAATCAATTTTTATTTATTCATTAGAAAAACCACCCAAAGGAGGGTGGTGCTTATTACATATAGTTATTAAATGTGCTATTTTCTAAAGAAGAGAGGGGAATCTTTACTTCAGTGCCTTCCTTCATATTACGCAGCACAACGATTTCTGTAGTAATTTCCTCTTCTCCAATAATAAGTACATACGGGATATTTTCTTTATTGGCGTAATTAAGGGCACGCTTTAATTTACGACCAGCTAGTTCAAGTTCAACTTTTAAGGAAGTTGTAGCACGTAATTTTTGGGCGATTTGTAAACATTGTAATTCTGTCCCGAGTGGAATGATAAAAATATCTGCCGTAGATGCTGTAGTTTCTTGCTTTTGAAGAGCCGTATAAATAACATCTAAACCGAATGAAATCCCTACAGTTGGATAGCTCATATTATCACCACGGAATGCTCCGATTATATTGTCATAGCGACCGCCACTACCAATACTCGATGTGATACTTCCATCTTTTAAAAAGATTTCATATATAGTTCCTGTATACATTGTGAGTCCTCTTGCTAAAAACGGGTTGAATATAGTACTTTCTTTAATTCCGAGAGCGAGTAAATATTGCTGTAATTGCTGTAGTTCATTTACTCCATTTGTAACGAGTGTATTATTGAACGCTTTTTCAAAGTCAGTAATATCAAACTCTATGCAAGATTGCACTGTATCACATATTATTTCTACTGTTTCTTCTATAATTCCGCGGTTTTGCAAATCTTTTCGAATGCCATCAATGCCGATCTTTTCAATTTTGTCTAATGATAAGATAACATCATTCATTAATTCAGTAGGAATGTTAATCGACTCGAGAATACCAGTTAATAATTTTCGATTATTATATTGAATTTGTACATCTAAGTTTAATGTACGAAAAAGTTCAAATGCCATGCCCATTAATTCAGCTTCTGCAATTACAGACTCTACACCAACTATATCAACATCACATTGTATGAACTCACGAAATCTCCCTTGTTTAATTGGACCATCTCGAAATACTTTTCCAATTTCATATCGTTTAAAAGGAAGGCGGATATTTGGGTTCATCGCAACAACTTTAGCGAATGGAATTGTTAAATCGTAGCGTAAGGCAAGCTCACGTTTTCCTTGATCTTGAAGCGTGTATATTTCTTTTAAAATCTCATCGCCACCACCATATTTATATGCCATAAGTTCGTACATATTTAATGTTGGAGTTTCTAAAGGTTTACATCCATATCGTTCAAATGTATCTTCACAAGCTCTTTTAATTTTATTTCGTAATACTTGTTCCTCTGGTAAATAGTCTTTTGTTCCTTTTACATTTTTCATTTCCATTCTAATCACTCCTCTTTTAAATTAAAAAAAGCTATGCAGGTATAAAAATACCCACATAGCTTTATGAACGCTTCGTGGGTCAACAGGAAAAGCCCTGTACCCACGAAGAAAAATTTTTCTTCGGATACACGGCGTTACGTATGATGATGAAGTTGGAAAGAAGTATTAAAAGTTTGCATTACAAATCTCTCCTTAATAAGTTTTTTCAAAAGTATAACAGAAGATTTTTGAAATATCAATATTTTCAGTTTTGAAAAATGAGTGAAGTTATGCAGGGGAATTTAAAAAAGGTGTATAATAACTTAATAATATGAAATAATTTTTTAAGGAGAAACTCATGAAAAAAGATAAAACAAATGCGATGCGAATATTAGATAAAGAAAAAATTGAATATTCGATGATGTCATATGATCCGGACGATGGGAAAATTGATGGCGTATCAGTTGCGGGGAAAATTGGTAGAGAAGTGAGAGAAGTATATAAAACGCTTGTCGCTCAAGGGAATAGTAAAGATTATCATGTTTTTATAATCCCGGTAGATGAGGAACTGAATTTAAAAGCAGCTGCAAAAGCAGTCGGTGAAAAGAAAATAGAAATGATTCCTGTTAAAGACATAACGAAAGTTTCAGGATATATTCGCGGCGGTTGTTCTCCAGTAGGAATGAAAAAGTTATTTGCTACATGCATTGATGAGAGCGCCCAATCACTTGAAACGATGATCGTTAGTGGCGGGAAAATTGGTGTGCAAATTGAACTTAAAGTTGAAGATTTGGCGAAAGTGACGAAAGCGAAATTTGGTGAAGTAACGAAATAAATATACATAGAAAAAGAAGTTCTAGTTTACTGGAACTTCTTTTTATTTTATCCCGCTATTTGCGGGCTGATTAAAGTTTCACTTTATGAGGATGTTTCCTAATAGTTGATTTTGTCAATTAAAGTTGACTTCAGATCCATATTTTGTCTGAAATAAAAGCATATAATAAAAGTATGAGGTGATGATGTGAAAGAGATAAACATTCATAAAATAATTGCGGCTAAGAGAAAAGAAAAAGGCATTACACAGGAAGAGTTGGCAGCGTATATAAGGATTACGAAGGCAGCTGTTTCAAAATGGGAAACGGGGCAAAGCTATCCGGATATTACATTTTTACCACAGTTAGCCTCGTATTTTAACATAAGTGTAGATGCATTAATAGGGTATGCACCACAAATGACACAGGAAGATATTAAAAGTTTATATCATAGACTTGCGCAAGCCTTTAGTGAAGAGCCGTTTGATGAAGTAATGATGGAGTGTAGAGAAATGATAAAAAAATATTATTCCTGTTTTCCTTTATTACTTCAGATGGGCGTACTATTTATTAATCACCATATGTTGACGGAAGATACGGATAAAAGAATTGAAATAATAGAAGAGACGATTCAGCTTTTTAATCGAGTACAGGAAGAAAGTCAGGATGTTTCTCTTGCTAAAGAGGCAGCCTCGCTAGAAGCGACATGTAATCTTATATTACAAAGGCCGAATGAAGTTTTACATTTGCTCGGTGAAACGATACGTCCTAGCCTTCCAGACGAAGAGCTAATAGCGCAGGCGTATCAAATGCTTGGGAATGCGCCAAAGGCGAAGGAAGTGATGCAAATTAGTATGTATCAGCATTTAATGCGACTAGTTGGGGTAATACCAAACTATTTACTATTAAATGCATCAAGTGTTGAAAAGGTAGACGTCATTTTAAATAGAGCATTTATGCTTATAGAAATTTATAATTTAGAAAGATTGCATCCTAATATGACTTTGAAGCTATACTACGCTGCTGCACAAGTATACTGCATGCAAGAAAACTATGAAAGTGCGTTGGAAATGTTACGTAAATATGCGACTGTTTGTGGGGCTAGTTTTGCATTAAATAGTCTACATTTACATGGGGATTCGTATTTCGATGCAATTGATTCGTGGTTTGAGGAGTTTCCACTTGGAGCGAAAACGGTTAGAAGTGAATCCGTTATTAAAGAAAGCATGATGCAAAGTATTATAGAGAATCCACTCTTTACTCCTTTGAAGGAATTGTCAGCTTATAAAAGTATCGTAGCGTCATTGAAGTTTAAATTAAGTATAAAAGAATAGATATGTTATTGGGATTTTATTAATGAATGGACCAAAATAGAAGGGGATGAAAATATGAGTTTTGAGGAATATGAAGTAGCCATAAATAACGGTGTAACGTTACAAGCTACAATTACAAAGCCAAGAAGTGTTGGGAAATATCCCGCTGTGTTAATTATCGCTGGGTCTGGCGAAGTTGATCGTGATGGAACAATAGTGCCACTGAATATGAAAGGGAATATGTATAAAGACTTGGCACATTTAATTTCGAACCTCGGAGTAGTTACATTACGTTTTGATAAACGTGGTGTTGGAGCTAGTGAGGGTGAATTTATGAAGGCTGGAATGTGGGATTTAGTATCCGATATAGAAGCTGTCATTGCGTATTTGAAAGAGCAACCTTTTGTAGATTCGGAAAAAATCATTTTAGCTGGTCATAGTGAAGGATGTATGTTAGCGACGGTAGTCAACGCAAAAACACCAGTTAATGGGCTCATATTACTTACGGGAGCTGCGGAATCGTTAGAAGAAGCTACTAAAAGACAAAGAGAGATTATTTATAAGGAGTTAAAAGAGCAAAAAGGAATAAAAGGAAAGTTAATGCGTCTTCTCAATATTGAGAAACGAGGTGAAAAGCAGGCACAAAAAGCAACAGAGAAAATGATAAACTCAAAAAAAGATATTGTTAAAATTGGATTTAAGCCAATGAATGCAAAATGGCTTAGAGAGCATTTCCAGCATGACATTTATAAAGATTTAATGAAAGTAACATGTCCAGTATTAGCAATTGCTGGTGATAAGGACTTTCAGACAGATCCCCAAAAAGCGAAGCGAATTGGTAATTATGTTAAGGGTGATTCTGAAGTACATGTAATAAAAAATATGGATCATACCTTAAAATATTTTGAAGGTGATTTTAAAGCGTTGGAATTTAAAAAGATTTATGCGGAAGGAGCAGCTAAGCCACTTCATCCGAACCTAGAAGAAATAATTGTGAATTGGATGGATACGCATTTTATCTCACTATATGGGGGCAGTAAGATTCCTACTTCAAAATCCAGCGAATGTGAGGAAGCTGGAAGGGAGAGTAACTGCCTGTAAATAACCAATTGATGTGGCCTAATAATCAGTGGGGATGGGCACCCCCACTGATTAAGTTTCGCCTTATTCATAAATGTCCTTTACACAGGGGACATTTATTTGAGTTCTTGAATCAGTGCATTAGGACATCGTTTTCTTAATTCGATGATGAAATTTATTTTATCTTTTGGTAAAACCTTTACATTTCTAAGGGGGCCTGATGTGAGCAATATTTCAAATCCTTTATCAGAATCTAAAATTCGATAACCAGTGAATCTTTCACTTGTTGGAGCAACCTCTATTATGTTTTCATACGGAATTTTACTTTTGAATGGTCCGCCTTTAATTAATAAATAATCTTCATTGAAAACATATTTAATAGAAGTTGCGTACCAGAATATTAGACCTGCTGAAATAACAAAAATAGCAGATAAAATAATTACAATAGATAATGACGTTTCTTCATAAATGAACAGGGGAAGCAGTGGTAGTGAACTCATTAGTAAAACGGCTAAAAATATAAAAGTTATAAAAAAGATGTCCACTTTTGAGCTGAAAGTCATTAGTTAATCACACCCTTTCTTATAGTATGTATACAATTAATTATCATTAAAAATGTATTCTTAAATCAATTATTCTACTTAAATTGTAATTTATCTTACATAAAATCATAATTTATCGTATTGATCTTTTCTAAAAAAGTAAGAATATTTATGATAACAGCCTATAAATAATGGTGTAATGTTATAAAGCCGAGCAGTTATAGGAACAAATGAAGCTATCACTTTTGAATCGTGATAGCTTCATTTGTTTTATTATTTAATAAGGTCCCCACTCAATATTCACTCCAACTATAAGAAAAATAAGTCCAATTATAAACCAAATGAGTGCAAGAGGAGCCATAAAACGAATCCATTTCCCGTAAGAAATGCCACTTGCTGCGAGTACGCCCATTAAAACGCCAGAAGTTGGATTTAAGCAGTTTACTACGCCTTCTCCAAGCATAACCGCTTCTACAGTCACTTGGCGTGTAATATGCATTAAGTCTGCTAGAGGCGCTAAAATAGGAATGAAAATAACAGATTCTCCTGTTCCTGATGAAATAAGGAAGTGTAGTGCGGCGCTTCCGATATACATTCCCATAACGCCGAATATAGGACTTTGTCCTTCAAGAAAATGTGCTAGTTGGTTAACGATTGTATCAAGTAGTTTTCCTTGTTCTAAAATGACTGAAATACAACGAGCCATTCCGACGATCAAAGCACCATATATGAGTTTTTGACATCCTGCTAGAAACGTAGAGGCGATATCATTTGCTTTCATACCACCAATGAGCCCAGCTGCAATTGCTATAAAAATAAATGTGGCAGTCATTTGTGAATCCGACCAATGTAGACGAAAAGCCCCTATTAAAAATGCAATTAAAGATAATGACGTAACTAGTAATATTAATTTATGGCGAATTGTCCAAGAGACATCTGTTTTATTTGTTTCTTCATTATTATTTGAAAGTCCGTTGCTTGGAAACCAGTCGTTTCCGAGGATACTGCCTTTATTCGGTTTCTTTAAACGTTTGACATAAAAATGTATATACAAAATCGTAGCAATTAAAAAAGATATATAGATTGCGACACGTAAACCAATTCCCGAAAACATCGGAAGTTCTGCGATTTTTTGTGAAATGCCTAAAGGTGAGGGAGATAATAAAGTAGCATTAAAGCCAGCATAAGTGCCTAAATAAATAATCGCTACGCCTACGATAGCGTCCCATTTTAATGTGCGTGCAACGATGATGCCGATGGGGATAAAGCCGATAACTGAGTTAACGATAATGCCAGTCGTTCCAAGAATGGAAAAGAGTGCTGCGACAATGCAAATGAAAAGTAGTTGCTGATTACGAAATTTGTTAATAACATGATAGATTAAGCCATCAAGAGCACCTGTTTTTTCGAGAATAGCAATTGCGCCACCGGTGAATAAAATTAAAAAGATAATTGGGGCAGCAAGTGTCATTCCTTTTTCAATGGCAGTAAAAAAGGAAACAAACCCTACAGGAGATTGCGGAACAGAATGATAGCTTCCTGGTATTGTTGTGGTAATGGCGCCTTTTGTAACTCTTTTGAATTCTCCAGCAGGAACAAAGTAAGTTGCAATTGCACAAAGTAAAGCGATAAAAAATAATAGAACATATGCATCAGGCATTTTAAATCTTGATTGACTAGGCTGTTTTTTCGTCTCGGTTTGTAGTTGCATGAAATCCCTCCTTCTTTCATATGGTTAAGTTTTAATATTCTGAATTTTCTTACGTGTGATAGATTATAATAAAGCTTTCTCCTTAAAGCAATAGTTTTTAAAACTACTTTTTTTCTTATTTGGCTTTTACTTCATATGCAAATTATTACAACATTAGACAGGGAAACGAAAAAAACACAAGAATATGTAATATAAAGAGAAATAGGAAAAGAGGGAAAGAGATGTTGAAAACTACTGATCTATGTGATGAATTTGAAAATGAATTACAAATATGTCGCCAGTCTTTTCAGTCTTATGGGAAGAAAGAGCAATTCTATGGAAAAATTGCAACAGTAAAAGTGAAGGATGATAATGTACTAGTAAAAGAAGGATTACAAACACTACCAGAAGGAACAGTATTAGTTGTTGATGGTGAGGGCTCTACAAATTGCGCGCTACTCGGTGATAATTTAGCGGCTATTGCGGAAGAAAGAAATTTAGCAGGAATTATTGTGAATGGATATGTTCGTGATTCTAGAGAGCTGAAAAATATTAATATCGGTATTTTAGCATTAGGGACGATGCCAAATAGAAGTATAAAAGAAGGAAAAGGAGAAAAAAATATTCCATTGCAATTTGGAAAAGTTGAATGGAAACCGAATGAATATGTTTATGTGGATGAAGATGGAATTATTGTTAGTGAAAAGAGCCTACATAGTAAGTAGTGAGTTCTATTAATTAGAACTTAATAAGATAGTATTCTAGGGAAATAAATCTAATAAAACATGGACAAAATCCTTTGTCAATAGTAAAATAATACAGAAATTTATAATTTACAGAATGTATAGGTTTATCGATTTACGATAACTTGAAATGGAAGTAAATTTTGCCTAGAAAAGTGAATGTTATCACAATGGTGCGTTCATAAACGAAATTATTTTTCCTATACAAATATAGTCGCGAATCATGCGGATAGGAGGTGCTGTGCGCTTTTTGTTCGACACTTACAAAAAAAGAGTGTCAATCGCACGCCCTTGAAGGGCCTTTTTTTGTGTGAATGTTAGTAAAGGGAGGAATAATTGAGGATGGCAATGTTAAAGAAATGGCTGCTTACATCATTAATGGCAGTCGCACTTGTATTTGTTTCTTTTACGAATTCCGTACATATTGCGTTTGCTGAGGGAAATACAGCAAAACTTGCAATTATTGGTGAATCACAAAAGGGCATTATGTTATGTCCGAAAGAAGAGCAAATTAAAGATGGGGAAACAGCTTTAAGTTTGCTACAAAAAGTCATGGGGGACAAAGTGGCATCCGAAACGATGTCATTTGGAACGTATGTAAAAGGCATTGACGGCTTAACGGCTGGGGCTACAAGCGGTTGGGTGTACGATGTAAATGATAAATCTGCAGAGGTTGGAGCAGATAGTTATAAATTAAAATCTGGGGATGTTGTTGTATTCCGTTTCGTTTCAGACTGGAGCAATATGAGTCAAGAAACATTGCAACAAACGTTAGACAAATTTGGCACTTGCAAAACTGTAGAAGAGCCAAAGACAGAAAAACCAGATGGTAAGCCAGAAGAACCAAAAACAGAAAAGCCAGATGATAAGACAGAAGAACCAAAAACAGAAGAACCAAAAACAGAAGAACCGAAAACAGAAAAACCAGACGGTAAAATAGAAGAGCAACCAAAGCAAGAGAAAGTCGAAATTCCGGCGGCACAATTAAACGAAGCAATTTCTAAAACGTCAGAAAAGATGTTACAAGATGGAATTGGTAGTGATTGGGTAGCGATTGGGCTTGCTCGTTCAGGTGTAAACATTCCGGTTGAAACGAAAGTAAACTATGTTAAGCCAGTAGCCGAAAAGGTTAAGAAGCGTTTAAATCGTTTTTCAGCAACAGATTTAGCTAGAACGATTATCATGATGAATGCAATGAATGTAGATCCTACAAAGATAGAGGGACAAAACTTAGTACAAAATTTGTTTGAATCAGATAAAGTGGATTCTGTAACAGGATACGCATTTGCTTTACTTGCATTTGATACAAAGAAATATGAGGTTCCAGTTGAAGTGAAATGGAATCGAGTTGCATTAGTACAAGCACTTTTACAGGCGCAACATACAGATGGCGGCTGGACGTATGATAGTTCAAGTAAAAAAGAAAGTGCTAGTAACATTGATGTAACAGGTATGGTTTTATCAGCATTAGCTCCTTACCAAGAACAACAAGATGTTAAGCCAGTTATTCAAAAAGCTGTTGATTACTTATACAAGCAGCAGTTAGACAATGGTGGCTTTGCTGCTGATGGACAAGAGAATTCTAATAGTACTGCACAAGCAATTATTGGACTATCGCTAGTTAAAGATGTAGATCACACTCGTCTTAATAAAGCAGTACAAAATTTAATGTCATACCAGCTTCCAAATGGTGAGTTCAAATGGTTACCAAAAGATCAAAAAGGTAGCGGAATGGCTACAGAGCAAGCATTTTTAGCTTTACTTCAGTTTAAAGACCTTGGGAAATCGATTTATGATTTGTCAAATGTATCAGGTAATGAAATCGATACGAAACCAATTGTAGAACCAGAAACAACTGTAGAAGAAAAAGAAGTTGTAGAACATCCGAAACAACAAGAAGAGTTACAAAAACAACCAAAAGATGAAAATTTGAAAGTTGTTGTAGATAACGAACGAGTTAATAAAGAAACAAACAAGAATAAGAATCAATTACCAAAAACAGGAGCATCTTCTCATAGTGCAGCTACAGAAGTAGGTATGGGTGTATTATGTATTGCTTCTGCATATGTATTATGGAGACGTAAAGCAGCTTAACAAAAATTAGGAGCAATTATTTGCTCCTAATTTTATTATGAAAGGTGAGGGGCAGCATGAGTAAGATGAAATGGTTCATTTCTTTATTTCTTTCATTGGGATTATTAGCCGGATGTGAACAAACGGCTGTAAAGCCTGAGAAGAAGGCAGAACCAAAGCAAGAAGAGCAAAAAGAAGTAGCGAAACAAGAAGAACAAAAAGATGATGCGAAGCCGGAAGAGAAACAAACTGAACCGGAACAAAAACAACAAGAAGAGCAGAAAGATAAGCAAGAACAAAAAGTAGAAGAGAAACAAAAAGAAGAAAAAGTGCAGGAACAGCCTGAAGTAAAGAAAGAAGAGAAATCGAAAGAACAACCTGCTGCAAATAAACAACCGGAACAACAAAAAGTACAAGAAGAGAAACCCCAGCAACCGAAAGCGCCAGAAGTAAAAGAAGAAGCAAAGGTTGTTAATCAGCCGAAAGAAACACCAAAGCAGGAGCAAAAGAAAAATCCAGAAGAGAACAATAATGTACCAGCTCCGCCAACACCGGTACCACCACCAAATCCAGTACCACCAGTACCAGTACCTAAAGCGAAACAAGTAACAATCTCTGTCAAAGGTCATGAAGGATACTTATTAGGTGCGAAAAAGGTTGATGTACAAGAAGGCGATACAGTTTACAGTGTGTTACAGAGTACAGGACTAGAGGTTGATGCAATGGGCTCTAAAGACAGTATTTATGTAAAAGGTATTAATGATTTGTACGAAAAAGATATTACTGCTACTAGTGGGTGGAAATATCGTGTGAACGGTGCTTTTCCAAATTATAGTGCTGGTGTAGTTAAAGTAAAACCAGGAGATACAATTGAGTGGGTGTTTGTATTAAAATAGGAAAGGATCTTCGGTAAAGGACTATGAAAATAAGCTTTTCTTCTTTACATCCTTTTGTGAATTTTTTCTATTATATTGGGGTGATGATACTATGTATGATGTGTCTTCATCCTCTTTTTTTAATTGGAGCGATTGTACTAATAGTAACCATAAATATAGTACAAGGGAATGGCGAGAAAATAAGAAAGATGCTGCCGAGTACTATTGTATTCTTTTTAATGGTAATTTTATTTAATTCTTTATTAACACATAGAGGAGCGACTACGTTATTTCGTTTAGGAGATAGCCGGATTAAGCTTGAAGCATGTATGTATGGACTTGTTATGGGATTATTATTAGTTGCGGTAATGTTTACTTTTGCATCTTATAACGATATTATTTCAAGTCATAAATTTTTATATTTGTTTTCAAGAATTTCACCGAAAGTTGCACTATTAACGATGATTACAGTGCGATTTGTTCCTTTATTTATACGACGATTAAAGAAAATTACACTCGTTCAAAAAACGAAAGGTGTACAATTAGATTCAGGTTCACTCATTGAGCGTATAAAAAATGGGATGAAGTTACTGCAAGTATTGTTAGTTTGTTCGTTAGAAGACGCACTACAAACGGCTGATTCTATGCAAGCTCGCGGATTTGGTGTAACGAAGCGTACGACGTATATTCGATATAGAATGGAAAGACGTGACTGGTCTACGCTAAGTTATTTAGTTTTTCTAATAATAACTTCATTCATATGTAGTTATTACGGCGGAGGCAAATTGATCATTTATCCGAAAGTGGAATCAATACTATTCCAGCAATACGATGGAATTATGTTTTTGTTATTTATGATGTTTATTAGCTTACCGCTTGTAATGGAAGGAAGGGAATGGATATGGTGGCGCATGCAGAAATAAAGAATTTATCATTTGTATATGCTGATGAAAATGAAGAAGCGTTACAGCACATTTCTCTTTCTGTTCAAAAAGGAGAATTTATCGTACTTGCTGGCGGTTCAGGTTCTGGGAAGACAACTTTATTAAAACATTTCAAAAAGGAGTTACTTCCAATTGGTACGCGTTCTGGACATACATATTATGATGGTGCTTTATTAGAAGATGTACCAGATTTATTATCTGCACAAGAAATTGGTATGGTATTTCAAAATCCAGAAAATCAGCTCGTAATGGATACAGTGATTCAAGAACTAGCATTTTCTTTAGAAAATATCGGATTACCATCACATATTATTCAAAAAAGAATAGCGGAGCTCATTAGTTTTTTAGGGTTTCAAGATTTGTTACACCAATCTGTTCATACTTTATCTGGTGGGCAAAAACAACTAGTAAATTTGGCTGCGGTATTAGTCATGCAGCCGAAGCTATTATTACTGGATGAACCAACAGCGCAGTTAGACCCGATTGCTGCGAAAGAGTTTTTAGGATTGTTAAAGCGTATTAATGAAGAACTTGGAATTACGATTATTTTAAGTGAACATCGTTTAGATGAAGTGATGCCGCTAGCAACTCGTGTCGTTTGTATGGATAACGGAAGAATCATTTATGATGGTACGCCTAAAAGTGTGATAGCGAAAATGTGGGAAGTAGAAAAATTCCGTCCATTCATTCCGCAAATTCCAAGATTGTTTTTAGAGTGGAATGTGAAAGATATTCCGTTTACAGTGCGAGAAGCACAAATGAAAATGAATGGTTTTATGGCGATACCATATATGAATCAGCAAGTGGAACAACGTGAGAAGCAAGAAGTAATTTTAAGTGCAGAACATATATCTTTTCAATATGAAAAAAATAGTCCAATCATTTTGCGAGATTTGACAGTGAATATCGAAAAAGGAAAATGGACAGCTCTCGTCGGAAAAAATGGTACGGGGAAGTCTACACTGTTAACGATTTTAGCAGGATTACAAAAAGCTAGAAGAGGGAAAGTAAAGTGGAGTGGAAAAGTGATACATAAAATCGATTCGAAAGAACGATTTAAAAGTATAGGATACGTATCACAACATCCGTACTATCATTTCACATTTGATACAGTGTGGGAAGAGGTTTATGAGCGTGCTCGTGAATTATATGGCGAAGAGGGAAAAGTAATAGCAGAAGAAATGTTAAAGAAATTTTGGCTAGATTCGCTTATCGATCGGCATCCGCATGATTGTAGCGGGGGAGAGCAACAACTACTCGCATTATGTACAACGTTATTATCAAAGCCAACTTTATTATTACTTGATGAGCCAACGAAAGGCCTGGATCCATGGAAGAAAGAAAGAGTAGGAGAGCTATTTAAGCAGTTGCAAAAAGAAGGTACAACGATTGTGATGGCAACGCATGATATTGAATTTGCAGCAAAATATGTAGATCAATGCATGATGTTATTTGATGGGAAAGTCATTATGAATGATGCACCGAAAGAGTTCTTTAGTGGCAATTTCTTTTATACAACATCTATTAATCGATTCATTCGAAAAGAGTTGCCATTTGCATTAACGTGGGAGGATGTGTACGAAGCGTGTCCAAACGATATGTTGCATTCATAATACTTATTTTTGCTGTTGTAATATGTACACTACTCTTTACCACTCTTATTATGGATGGCTATTACATGGTAAGTAGTTTGTTTTTATTAGCTGTCATTATGTTACCTTTCTATGTCCGCTTTGAACGGAAAGCGTTTGTTTCACGTGAAATTGTTATCGTTGCCGTGTTAGCAGCAATCGCAGCGGTTAGTCGAGTGCCATTTTCGATTTTACCGAGTGTACAACCGACTTCCTTTGTCATTATCGTTTCTGCAATTGTTTTTGGGAGTGAAACTGGCTTTATGATTGGTGCAACAGCGGCCATTGTATCTAATATTTTTTTAGGACAAGGTCCGTGGACGCCGTGGCAAATGTTTTCGTGGGGAATGATTGGATTTATAGCTGGACTATTGCGCAACACATTTTTAATGAAAAAGCTTTGGGGAAGGCTCATATATGGCTTTGTCGTTGGATTCGTTTTTGGATGGATTATGAATTTCTGGGGGCTTCTTGGTTTTATACGAGAAGCAACGTGGGAAACAGTTATTGCCTACTATGTCGCAAGTTTTTCTTTCGATCTTAGTCATGCGATATCGAATGTTATTTTCCTACTGCTATTCAGTACTTCATGGATTACGATCCTCACAAGATTTAAAAAGAAATATGGTATATTAGATGAGCATAAGGTGACATAGAAAAGCATACTCATATAAGGTAGGGTCGCGACTTACATATTCGTTTGCCTCTTTCATGCTTCTTACAAATTGTAAGAAGCATTTTTTTATCCCGTTATTTGCGGGCAGTAAGATGCCCACCTCCAAATTCGGCTGGAGCAAAGAAGTTAGGTGGGAGTCGGGCCGCCCGTAAACGCCCGATTGGTGCGGGCTAATAATCAGTGGGGGACGAACAAAACCCCCACTGATTAAAGTTTCACTTTATTGTAAAAGTGTCAAAGAATAGATTTAATATATCTTCGTTTTTATATAAAGTTATTTGTATAATAATAGGTGAGAATTATTTTCAAAAGGGAGGTGTATATTTAATGAAGTTAGTTATTCCGAAGCAGCATGGAGCATGGGCGATGCTTGTCATTCCATTTCTATTAAGTGTATTACTTGGTAAACCTACTTTTTATCATATTCCATTGTTTTTAGCTTGGTTTTTTATTTATTTAGCTACGTATCCATTTCTCATGTACATAAAGCAAAGAAGAAAAAAAGAATTTCTGCACGCTGCAATTGTATACTTTATTTGCGCATTCGTATTTGGGATGATTTCTTTATTATATGAATGGCGAATTCTTTTATTCGTAGTATTACTGATTCCTTTGTTTATTGTAAATATGTATTACGCTCGTCAAAAAAATGAAAGAGCATTACTAAATGACATTTGCGCGATTGTTGTGTTTTGTATAGGCGGCTTAATCAGTTATTATTTCTCAATGAAATTTATTGATAGAACAGCAGTATTCATTGCGCTTATTTCATTCTTATATTTTTTAGGAAGCACGTTTTACGTGAAAACAATGATTCGTGAAAAAAATAATCCGAAGTATCGTTATATATCTTGGGGATATCATATTGTATTAACGGTAATCGTATTTGCTATAAATCCATGGTGTTCTCTCATATTCGTACCAAGTGTCATTCGAGCAATTATGTTGTATGGTAAAAAGATTTCTATATTAAAAGTAGGGATTTTGGAAATTGTTAATTCTGTATATTTTTTAATAATAACGGCAATAATGATGAAGTATGCCATTTGAAAAAAACTTCCCATCTTTTGATGGGGAGTTTTCATTCTTGTTCTAAAATATGAACAGTATAATCACATCTTTGTAATGCTTCTTCTACAGCATAAAGGGATTGTTCAATACGTGCGCGATTACTTTCTTTTTCAACAGTTTGTAATGCATCTTCTAAACAATGCTTCGCTTCTTGTAACGAATGAAATGAATCTTGTACGTATCCACGGGCGTTCTTTTGCAACGTAGTAACCTCCTTTTGTACATCTGTTTGTAGTATGAACAATAAAGAAGAAAATATAATTTATTTGACAATTACAATAAAGATACGTATAGTTAAATTCAAAGTGAATATTTTCTTATCCAGAGAGGTGGAGGGACTGGCCCGATGAAACCCAGCAACCGCGATGCAGGTGCTAATTCCAGCAGAACATATTTGTTCTGGGAGATAAGACGAAGATATATACGTAACTTCTTCTTATCGGAGAGGTTTTTTTGTTGCAAAAAAACCGATTACGAAAATACATAATAAGAAGAAAGGGGTTGCGAAGTACTGTGACACTCGAAAAATACGTAAAGCTGCGTAATGCAGTTTATGAATATATGATAGAGCAAGATAAGCCAATATCATTGTTAGATATTCAAGAACATATCGTTTCGCATCATGAAGGAAAATTCACGAAAAAAATGTTACATCAATTTTATTTATCAAGGCTATTAGATGAACTGAAACTGGATGGGAAAATTACTTTAGCTTCTGATGAATATCTCTATGCTGAAAAAGGGGTATTTTATAAAGCGAGAAAAGGGAGCTAAGCTCTCTTTTTTTCTTGGAATAACGAAGTATGTAGAGTAAAAGACTGCTAAAGCAGCCTGATACAAGGGAATGGTGTTGAGTGTGTAGTGTCAAAAATTGAATGTACCTGAAAGAGGCACTTCATATCGGCTACAAATAAAAATAGACACCTTCGCCGAATAGGTGTCAGTTGTTTTGTCACGTAGACTTGCTACTTGACAGTAATTAGAATAACACGCAGGGTTTCGGAAGTCAAAAGGGAATTAAAGGAAGAGGTGCTGTTATGTATGCTTATTTATTAAAAGATATAACGAAATGGATTCCAAAGTACATTATAGATAGAGGCTATGAATATTATGAAGATGGACATGTAGAAGATGTTGAAATACACGACAAGAAAGTATTTGCTTTCGTTACTGGAAATGCAGGGAATTATGAAGTGATTATTGATCTTGAAGATTTTACAGAAAGCAGCTGCGAGTGTCCTTATGAAAATTATTGCAAGCATATGGCAGCGGTTGTTTATGAAATTCAAGGTGCTGGTGAGAGTACAGTTAAAGAACAACTAACAGGTTTAGAAAAAGAAGAGTTACTAACAGTGTTAAATCGTTTATTACAAAGTTCTAAAAATGTGCAAATTGTAGAGAAGATGTTAAAGAAAGGAAAACTGTAAAAAAATAGGGGGCGAGATATGAACCGTGTCAATTATATTATGGAATACTTTGGACGCAATGATGAATTATTTCGTACATATATCATTCTTTTACTTCAATTAAAGCAGTGTAGCGAAACGTTTCAAAAGGTGCAGCATGAATTACGAAATGATTATCTAATAAGAGGGATTTGTGAAAGAGAAGTTGATGAGGTGATAAGGGGCAGTAAAGAATATGAAAAATATTTTCTTCCTAAAGTGCTACGGTGGAATTTCTTGAAGAACAATCCTCATATGATTGAAAAAGTGTGCGAAGATTTGTTTGCATATGAAGTGTTAAATCATACAGAGATAGTGTGGAGAAAGATAATAAATTGTATAGAAAGCGAATAATTTATCATATAAAAAAGCTAGTATAAAACTAGCTTTTCGGGTAATTAATCATTTAAATGAAAAGGAAACATAGGCTTATAATTACGCCGGCATAAAGTAAATTAACAACACAAAATCCCATAATATCACGAGCTCCTAAACCAGCTATCGCTAATGCTGGTAACGCCCAGAAAGGTTGAATTAAATTCGTCCAAGCATCGCCCCATGCGATTGCCATCGCTGTTTTTGCAGCGGGTACACCAAGCTCAGCTCCAGCTGGAATCATGATTGGTGCTTGCACTGCCCATTGACCGCCTCCAGATGGAACGAAAATATTAACAATTCCAGCACTTAAAAATGTAAAGAGCGGGAATGTGTTTTCATTTGAAATGCTAATAAAGAAAGTAGAAATAGCTCCTCCAAGTGAAAGACCTTCACTATTCACTCCAATCATCATCCCCATAATTCCTGCGTAGAACGGAAACTGAAGTAAAATACCAGAAGCGCTTTTTGTTGAGTCAGAAAAAGCACGAATATATTGAATCGGAGTACGGTGGAAAATAAGTCCCGCAATTAATAACATAAAAATAACGATATCAAGTGTAAGGTTAAAGCCTTTCGTACTAAAATAGTTAAAAATATAAATAAGACCTAATAATCCGATGCAAAGTGTAATGACAATACTATTCTCCATTTTTTCAGCGAATGTGTTTTGCTCTACTTCTTGAGCAGCAGCTTCTTCATGGAACACACTTGGATCTACTGTAATCGTATGTTTTTCATCTGGATGCATTGCTTTATTAATGAGAGGCATCGTAATTAAAAAGATAATAACTGGAACGAGAGCGTATGGTGAGAATAACGTTTCTGTTATTGGAATCGCTTCTTTAATACTCCCAGCTGTCGTTTTGATTAACGTTTCGCCGCCTGTAGCTAACGTAAGAGGGATAGAAGCAGAAAGACCTGCATGCCAAATGAGAAATCCGGAGTAAGAAGAAGCGATTGCTAGTCTATAATCAAGTCCGTCTAACTGTCTTGCGACTTCTTTTGCATATAAAACAGATACAACAATGCCAAATCCCCAGTTTATATATGCTCCTAGTAAACTAATAATAGAAATGGCAATAATACCTTGGCCATTTGTTTTGGGTAGTTTCGCCGCTTTCGTTAATCCTTTTTTAATAAGAGGAGCGTTTGCTAAAGCAGATCCTGTCACGAGTACAAGAGCCATTTGCATAGAAAAGGCAAGTAAGCCCCAAATGCCATTACCCCAGTGAGTAATCATTTCAACTGGTGTTTGATGTGTTGCAAACATGCCGAAGAAGATAACGAAAACCGTCAATAAACAGGATAAAATAAACGGTTCTGGTAAGAAGCGTTGCACTAAGGCGACGCAACCATTTGTAAAGGAACGAAACAAAATAAATCAACCTCCTTATGTATATTTATTACAATATTCGAGGTTGTTTGAGTAATAACCTTTAATATATAGAAAATTCAGAAGTTTCAGGTGGTTGTCGTGATTTATTGATAGATCAATATTCTATGTAGAAACGTTATTTCATTTTGCGTTGAAGTATTTCAAAGGAGGGTAAAGCCACATGCCCATCAAATAAAGAATTTTGTAAGAACCTCAAAATTTGTTGTTCCGCCAAAGTGCTCGATTGCGGAAGATAATAAATATCTTTAACATAATGCAACCACCTGTTTCAAACATCTGCTACCCTTAGGTTACATCATTCTACTTTTCGATTCTTACGAACTTTTATAATCTATAGTAAAAATAAAATTAGAGGAGTTGAAATTATGGAATTCTATAAAAAGCTAAAGGAAGAACGATTAAAGCATAATTTATCACAAGAAGAACTGGCTCTTAAATTAAACATAAGTAGACAATCAGTTTCTAAATGGGAGCTTGAAAAAGGTTATCCAAATATTGAAACACTTATTACATTAAGTGATTTATTCAATATTAGCATTGATGAATTAATTAAAGGAGATGATTTCTTGAAAGATAAAATCATCAAAGAAGGAAAAATGGGGGAATTAAAAATGACAGATCAATTCAAATGGTTATATGTACTGAGTTCAATTTTAGTAGTATTTTGGCTTTTTGTACTTCCTTGGTCCAATCCATCAGGTCTAACATTAAGCATAATTAATCTCATAGCTGTTATTTACTTTGTAATTGTCGTTAACTACATCAAAAATAACAAGAAAAAATTTTAAAATTAAACTTTAAAATGAAAGCCGACAGCAATCGGGGGGATGAATAGTATCTGATTGCTGTCGGCTTTAGTAAATTCATACTTAATCACAATTTTTGATACGCAAACCTTTGAAATGACGGTAGTATCCCTAAAATCTCATACCACCCCGAGAACGAAAAGTTTGTGCATTTTACTCGTATTTATTGTTTGGGGATAGCTCGTGCTTTTAGCTTGATGGCGATGCGTCAGCACCCCATGAAGAAAAGACACCCTTATATGGGTGTCTTTTCCGATAGTTTTTTTAGCAGAAGCAAGCAGCTCCAACTATGATTAATAAAATAAATAATACAACTAATAAAGCAAATCCTCCAGAAAAGCCGCAGCCACAACTACCACCAAAGCCCATAATAGTTCCTCCTTTAGATAAGAGGGGAAAACTAGGGTTCACTCATGTTTTTTAATGGATTCACTTTACTTTATGTTTTTACGCGTTAATTGAGCAGGTCCTTTTGAAAATAAAGAAAAAACACTTGTATATGAGTGTCTTCCCCTGACTTTTTTAATTAAACATTTTTCTTTTGATCCTGTTGAATTTCTTTTGTATCAGTTGTTGGTTTTATAAGTATGGACGATGAATTATTTATTACTTTTCTTTGACTTTTTCCGCTAATCTAAGTTTCACCTTATTAAAAAGAGAGGATCAATTGGTACTGATTGTTATTTGACTATTACTTTTCCATCCATTCCTTTCAGGTAGTGGAACCGACAGATTAGTTCATATGTACCGGGAGTTTCGGGTTTTATGGTAATGGTTTTTTCTTTCCCTGACGGGACTTCGGCGTCGATTCCGAGCTTTTTCACCGTAAAGGTGTGATCTCTATTTCCTTTGTTTTTCAATAGTAAAGTTGTCGTCTTTCCAACCGGAACAGTGATGACATTCGGATTAAAGTAATCATCATTCAATTCGACCTCAATAGGCTGTGTTACAACGTCGGATTCGGCAAATAAACGGAGTGATCCTAAAGTAGTCATAACTACAATCATCGCAAGTGAAATGATCAATACAGTTAATTTCTTTTTCACAGACATTCGCAATCCCTCCTTTCCTAAGTACTAGTGTTTTCAAATTTGTAAAATATTATCAATATTAATGGGGGGGCGTGTTTCGAATAGTAATTCTTTTAGCATCTCCTAATAATGAAATGATAACTGGAATAGGATTGATGTAAATAAAACGCTCAAATAAGAAAAAAGCTTCCACTATTGTGAAAGCTTCTCTAAATGATTTGCGATATCAACATACATATTTGAATAAATCGAATGTATTTCATTACTTGGCGTAGCATTAGAAGAGAAGTGGACGATCACCATATTTGCTTTCGGATCGATGTAAAGTGTTTGTCCGTAACTGCCTAACACTTCGAAAGCACCTTGTTCATTGTGGGGAATCCACCACTGATTATGATAAGAAATAGAAGCACCACGGTCAATTGCGAGTTCACCTTCTTGTACATTTTTCAAACTTTCTGTTATAGAAGAAGGGATGATTTGTTTGCCGTTATATTGACCGTTATTTAATAGTAGTTGACCAAACTTGGCCATATCTCTAGCAGTTGCATTTAAACCAGCGCTTGCTTGTTCTACTTTTGTTTCATCTGTAACGTAATAAGCGTTTTCTTCCATACCTATTTGAGACCAAATTCGTTCGCTTACATTTTCAGCTAACGATTTACCAGTGATTGTTCGAATAATCCAAGCGAGTGTTTCTGTTGATCCGTTATTGTAAGAAAAAGCTGAACCAGGTGGTGCAGTTTCTTCTGCTTCTAGTAACATATCATAAATTTTCATAGGACCGCTGTAGTTTTTACCTCGGGGTAAAATATTACTAGCTAAATATAGTTGTGCATCTTGATTTTCTAGTCCAGGCTGTACATATCCGTGCGTAGGGTATTCTACAGAAACTTGCATATCCATTAATTGCTGAAGTGTTGCTTTGCCGAACGGTGTATTTTTTAATTCTTTTATGTAAGTGTCAGCTGTTTTCTCTACATCAATACGATTTTCTTCAGCGAGAGATTGTATGATTGCACCAGTAAACATCTTTGCTAACGATGCCATTCCATGAGGTTCGCTCCCGTTATATCCATTGAAATATCGTTCATAAACAAGTTGTCCATTATGTACAACGACAAAAGCATCTGATTTGTTTTCGTCTAAAAGCTTCTTTAGAGGGATCGTATTTCCAAATCCGCGTTCAACTGCAAAATTGTCTAAGTTTTGTAACGCAGTAGGGAAGTGAGCAATTTGGTCAGGATTGTTTTTTACTTCATTAATTAAAGTGAATTCTTTCATATGTGTATACGACCAACGTAAGTAAGGGTCATTTAACCAGTTTTCTTTCGTGACATTGTCTTTAGTTGGAGTCGTTTTATTATGTTTGAAGAAAGTAAACCCAAGCCCTGTAACTACGAATAGTAATACTAATAGCAATAATAGCAGGGGAGATTTCTTTATATTCATGTATGTACCTCCTTTTGTTTCTATTATAAGTATACGCTCGTCTTGAAAGAAATACAAAATAAGGAAAGTAAACGGGGAAGTTTACTTTCCTTATTAACGTTACGCGGATATTTGTCCGTCTGTACGTTGCTTTTTGAATTTTTGTTTTCGTCCGTGTAATCCATAATAAAGAAGTAAAGTGAACGCAACGATAATAGCTGCGATAAAATACATATTATGATAACTTGATTTGGCAGCGACTATACCTAAAATGAAAGAACCAAAGCCGATACCACTATCAAAGAACGAGAAGTAAGTAGCTGTCGCAGAACCACGTCGATGGTTTGGAGCGGCAGAAATTGCAATCGTTTGGAAACTTGGAATTAATGTTCCGTAACCTAAACCGATTAACATACCTGCGCCAAGGAACCAAAATGAAGTTTGCGCTTGGCTTAAAATGAACATTCCAATTGTGAAAATAATAATAGCTGGATAAATAAGTACATTTTCACCGAAACGATCAAAGATTTTTCCTGTGAATGGACGAGAAATTACAACAACAAGTGCGTATAAAATAAAGAAGTAACTAGCAACTTCTCCTAAACCGAGCTCTTTCGCATAAATAGGAATAAAGGATAAAATACCACTATAAGAAAAGGCTAAAACAAATCCTGTCAGAGCAATCGGAATAGAGGATGGTTCAATTAAGTCTTTCCATTTCATTTTTTCGCGTTTGTGTTTACTTACTGGTTTTTCATGTGGAATATTTACTACTAATCCTAATAAAAATGCGAGTAATGAAAATACCGAACAAACAATAAATAGTGCAGTAAATGAAAAATGAGAAATAATTGTTAAACCTAAAAAAGGACCAATTACCATCGGCAGACTCATGAATACGCCGTAATAAGCAAGTGCTTCACCGCGTCTATGAGCTGGTGCAACATCAGTTACAATGGTTCCAGTTGCTGTCGTTGCCATTCCGAAGCCAATACCATGTAAGAAGCGAAGGGCAAGTAATAAAAATAAACTTTGCGCTCCGAAATACATAACAGTAGCGGCTAAAAATAATGAAAGAGAAATAAATAGTATTTTCTTTCGTCCTAAATCATCAAGCCATTTTCCTGTGAATGGTCTGCATAAAACAGATGAAATAAGGAAAACAGTTGCGACTAAGCCAATTTCCTCAGGTTTTCCTTTTAGGCCGTCTATAACATAGACAGGCAGAGTAGTCATAAGCATGTAAAACGTTAAAAAGAGAAACAGACTACTAAAACAAGTTCCGAGGAAATCCTTCGTCCAAAGTCTCTCACTTTGCATCGTCATCCCTCCATATTAATGATCTAAATTTTTGATAATTTGTTGTAACAATTGAAATGCTTGATGTAAGTCTTCTTCTTTAATACCTTCTAGCGTTTTTTCTTCAAAGGCATCAACTTCTTCTTGCCATACTGGGATCATTTCTATTGCTGTTTCCGATAAGGAAATGAGCTTCTCACGGCGATCTTTTCCTTCTGTACGAATAATCCAGCCCATCGTTTCCATACGTGTTAACGTGCGAGTCATCGTTGGGGATTCAACATTTAAATACTGGCATAATTCTGTTTGGGTACAAGATCCAGTTTGATTAATGCGGAAAATAACAGCCCATTGTGCACTAAATAATCCAGTTGGAGATACACGTTCATTAAATTTCTTCGTAAACTTACGAGAAGTTTGACTGACAATGTGAAAAAAATGTTGTTTTTCGTCCATGTAGTTTGATCCTTTCAAATTAGTTACCTAGCTAACTATATACTTTTTTATAATAATTGTCTAGTAATAGACATGTTGTTTTATGTAAAAATTTCGTATAGATTTTATATTGAGAACATACATTCTACATGGTATCCTTGAAATAAGTAAATAATTTTCTTTCTATTAAAAGAATGGGGGGACTTGTGATGATTAAGCCTGCAACGATGGAGTTTGTTTCATTATCGAATGGAGAAACGATTGCATATCAAGAGGTTGGAAGGCAAAATAAAGAAATACTTGTACTCATTCATGGGAATATGACATCGTCACAACATTGGGATTTAGTTATTGAGCAACTTCAAGATCAATATCATATTTACGCAATTGATTTAAGAGGATTTGGACAATCAACGTATAATAAGTCGATAGATTCATTACAAGACTTTGCAGAAGATGTGAAACTATTTACAGATCAATTAAAGCTAGAGAAATTTTCATTAATGGGATGGTCAATGGGCGGCGGTGTTGCGATGGAGTTTACAGCGAGTCACCCAACTTTTGTAGAAAAACTAATTTTAGTAGAATCGGTAGGAATGAAAGGATATCCAATCTTTAAAAAAGATATTAATGGGCAACCAATTGTATCGAGTTTATTAAAAACGAAAGAAGAAATCGCGCAAGATCCAGTGCAAATCATACCAGTTGTAGATGCGATAAAAAATATGAATAAAGTATATTACCGTACAGTATGGAATCTATTAATATATACACATAATCAACCTGAATCAGAGCGTTATGAAAAGTATTTAGATGATATGTTAACGCAGCGCAATTTCGTTGATGTAAATTATTCGTTAGTTACATTTAATATTTCAGATGAACATAATGGTGTTGTCCAAGGAAATGGGCATATTCATCGTATTCAAGCTCCAACACTCGTTATACAAGGTGACCGCGATTATGTTGTCCCGCAAGTAGTTGGCGAGGACTTGGCAAAACATTTGCCAAACGCGAAATTGACGATATTAGAAGATTGCGGACATTCACCGTTTATTGATTGTTTAGATGTATTTATCCAACATGTGGAGAATTGGTTGGAAAATTAAAAAATAGGTATGGCAAAGAAGTTAGATAAAACATATCTAACTTCTTTCTTATTATATAATAAAACGTTTATAATGAGTATGGTGAATTGGAAAAGGGAGAGGTTAGGGATGTCAATACGATTTACATTTTGGATTATGGTTGGGATTGTAGCAATTTCCGGTTTATCACAAGGAATGTTACTACCTGCGATTGCCATGATATTCGAACAAGAAGGAGTCGGATCGAGCGTTAATGGTATTCATGCGACGGCATTATACATTGGGATATTATTTATTTCACCGTTTCTTGAAAAACCGATGCAAAGGTTTGGAATGAAACCAATTATTGTAATTGGTGGTTTTCTCGTTATTATTTCATTATTCTTTTTTACACAAACATTTTCATTTTGGGTATGGTTTATTCTTAGATTCCTAGTTGGCGTTGGAGATCATATGCTTCATGTCGGAACACAAACTTGGATTACGACAACGTCAGATCCGAGTAAAATAGGTAGGCAAGTATCGATATACGGTGTATTTTTCGGAATTGGTTTTGCAGTTGGTCCGTATTTAGCAAGCACTGTTCAGTACGGTCTAGCAACACCATTTATTGTATCTACTATACTTTGCTTAATAGGATGGCTTTTATTACTACCAACGAAAAATGCATTTCCAGCACAAGATGAAACGAAAGCTGAAAGTGAATCATCATTTTCTCGTTATAAACAAGTCGTTGGATTAGCTTGGATTGCATTAATCGGTCCGCTCGCATACGGTGTGCTTGAAGCGATGCTAAATAGTAACTTACCAGTATACGCACTTCGTAAAGGGTGGTCTGTATCAGATGTTTCCTTCTTATTACCAGCATTCGCAGTTGGGGGCATTATTACACAAATTCCGCTCGGCATGTTAAGTGATAAATACGGAAGAAACCGTATTTTAACGTGGACATTTAGCATAAGCACCGGCATTTTCTTACTCGCAGCAGTATTTGATCAATATTATTGGATTGTCTTTGCATGTATGCTTATAGCAGGTATGGTCATTGGATCATGTTTTTCATTAGGTCTTGGATTTATGACAGATTTATTACCGAGACACTTACTACCAGCAGGTAATATATTATGCGGAATCGCCTTTAGTATAGGAAGTATTATGGGGCCTGTATTAGGAGGCGTATTTATAGAAAAAATACAGTATACAAGCTTTTTTATTGCGGTTATGATTATAATGGGAATTCTCGCACTGTTATATATTATTCACATGAAAAATCAATTCGCATCAAGAAAAATAGAAAGTAGGTTAGGGCATGACAAAACAACCTAATAAGAAAAAATTTGAAGTACTAGAAAACGAAACAATTACAGATTGCTTAGCACGTATGGAACAAGAAGGATATGCACCTTCTCGTCGTATGGAAGAGCCAATCTTTCATGAAGTGAAGAAAGACGGGAAAACAGAAGTTGAACCGTGCGGTAGAAAAATTGTTTTTGAGGGGAAATTGAAGTAATTCAAATTCTCTTTATGATACAGAACAAGCCATCCAATTCATTCTTTGTGAGTTGGATGGCTTGTTTTTTTACTGACCAATGAAGGAATAGGGAGATTAGGAATTGAATAAAATGAATGGATATTTTCTGGGAATAACGAAAAGAAATTAGTTGTCCGGACATGAATTGTAGAGCTAAGACTATAATAAATTAAAACTAAAACTTTGCAGGGTAAAATAGGTGAATCCGCCACGATGTAGTTAGGAAATCGTTAATCTGTACTCCATCAATTTTGTCGTCTGGAAGAAAACTTTAATATCATAAAGCAGACTATAAATACGTATAATTCTTTGTTTAGAAAGTGTACAATCGCAACGTTAAATCTTTCTGGAAGAGCAATTATACTTGCCTTGTATTTTAGTTAGTTCGAAATTCAATGTTCAAGCGAGGTGGAGTTCAAAATATGAAAATAAACCAAAATCAGCGAGTTCTCTATGCGGATTTTAAAGATGAAATTCAATTGCCAGTGCTGGATATTACTCATCCCCTTTTTAATGCCAGTATTGATGAACAGGCGTATCATTTGAATTGTCTTAAATCAGCCCGGAGCATTGAATCATTAAAAAAGATGCCTAGCTTTATTCAGAATATCTTTGTGAAAATGTCGAATGTTGATGATTCCTATCTAAGCGGTATGCGTACTTTACTGTACAAACTTGGCCCCGGTTTAAGTAAGGGAATAAAATTAAGTTTTCGGGACAAGTGGGCGGTGAAGCAAACCTCTTTCATGGGGCTTCGGATTAGGTTGAGGGATCTTTGCAGACAGCAATCGGAACTTTTGTTGCCTCAGCTCAAGGAATTCCCTGAACGTGGGCTTTGTTTTTTTAATATAGCTGGGGGTGCTGCTGCGGACAGTATCAATACTTTGATTTTAATTCAGGAATCAGACCCAGAATTACTTAAGGAACGAAAGATTGAAATTAACATTTTAGATATTGATACTTACGGCCCTAATTTCGCAAAACGGTGCATTGATATTTTGAAGCAACCAGGAGAACGTTTTCATGATCTGGACATTACCCTCAATACGATTCATTATGATTGGAGACAATCGGAGTCATTATTAAAAATGAGCTTGGAACATTCAGGTTGGATTCAGCTCTGTTCATCGGAGGGTGGTCTTTTTGAGTATGGTTCGGATTCACATATCATTGAAAACTTAAATCATTTCTTTGAAAATTCCCCAGCAGATGCCCGGATCACCGGTTCGTTAATTTTCGACCGAGCGCATGTAAACCCGGGGTACCTTGGATTTACGGAGTTTATTGGCGTACAAATTAGATATCTTGGGCTGGAGGGATTGCAAAGAATTTTAACCGAAACCTCGTGGGTTTTGGAAGAATCCCATGAAATTGATACAATCTACATTTTATTTTCATTGAAGAAAGCGCGCACTCACATTGAAACGATTGGATGAGGGATTGCTACCAATGGCGGTACTATCTCTGTTATTTTGCGAAAATTTCGTCTAGTTATAAACGATTACCAAACGTTCTTTTAATCGGATTTTTCATAGAAATTAATAAAAATATAGAAAAAGGAAGAAGTAATAATGCTGGTAAAAAACAACCGAGTTTCGGTGATTCATCTAATTTCGCTAAACAAAGCCAACCGACAGAAAAGAAGAAGAAATAAGAGAAGGAGCTCTCTTTATCAAGAGAGCTCCTTTTTTAAGATATATTGACGTTTCAGCACAACATTGTCGATCACTAAACGAAATATTCATAAGTGCAGGGCTTAAATTCCTGTGAATGGAAGCCGATGTAATATGAACGGACCTCATAAATAGCTTTAATTCTTAGGTTGATGGATATGGGTCTCGCCACATGTCAATTAAGCAGGGTAGATATTGAAAGTGAGCTTAGAAGCCGGTTACTTTCACTTGCCCATAAATTACTTAAGTAATAGCAAAAAAACAAATCGAAAATGGTAGCGTGGGTGCTTACGCCTGCGCTACCATTTTTTTGATGAATCGTGATTTTTATTTGTTAATCCTATATTGAGAATCATGTGAACAAAAAATACCCTCTAGCTATTTAGAAAGTATTTTTATAAACTTCTAGATATATTGAATTCTGATAACGAGAATTATGTAAATGAGCTGTCCATATGGACGGCTTATTGTATTTTTTGCTTAGCGTGATGATCCCGTTTTTTACGAAGTTGAATATCCGATGTGTGTCCATCTTTATCAATTGTACGATAGAGATAACGTCACTTCCTTTTTCATTTCTCCTAATTGGCTTCTTTATATGAATCACAGAAAATATTGCTACTTTTTTCGGAAATTGTTAAAATTAGTACTTGGGTCTTACTTGTTGTTATCAGTATAATGATTGTCGCTCAACTTAAAGAAATTAGTTACAAAGATTTCGCAATATCTAAAGGGGGTACAGCAACGATTCCCTCTTTTGGGAGCCACTCACAAACGTAAAGCAAGAGAGGAGGCTATATGAACTATTCTCCTCTCTTGTTTAGATTAACCAGCTACTACAATTGGAACATGTATATCAAATTCAATATCTGGAGGATGCTGATTAGAATCTAGTCGACATCCTGGTGGATAATGTTTTTCTAGCAATCTATTCATTCTGATGGAAATGATAGATTGTTAGAAAGTGAAAAATTATCAGTATATTCCGAAGTAGATATAACAGAGTGTTCTTCCAAAATTAAGTGTAAAACCAAAATACGCTGTTTAAAAAGTTATTTATTAGAATTGGTTATGAGTAATAAAACAGAAAAGAGGATTACATGTTAAATAATTTACAGAGAAATAAAAAGTTTTTTTTATTGTGTCTTATTTTTTTAGTGATTTTAACTGCTTGTGGTAATACAGATGTTAAGACATCTAAAGCTTCAGTACCACCGGCTCAATCAAATACAGATAAATCATTAAAAACACCGAATTGGGTAGATAAAAGTCCTATTCAAAAGTCTCCTAATTTTATTGAAGATAAAAAAGTAAAATCGGTTGTGAATTTAATAGCAACGGGTGATAATTTATATCATGACGCAGTAATTAAAGATGGAAAACAAAAAGACGGTTCATATGATTATCACTATATTTATGAAAATATCAAAAAAGCTGTTCAATCAAGTGATCTTGCTATAGTGAACCAGGAGACTCCAATTGCAGGAAATAATCTAAAAGTACAGGGATATCCTACTTTCAATACACCTGAAGAAGTAGGTCAATCTTTAGTGGATACTGGATTCAATATAGTGACTCAAGCGACAAATCATGCTATGGATATGGGTATCAAAGGTGTTATGAATACAAGAGAATACTGGAAGAAATATCCGGATGTTATCCCGGTAGGCATTAATGAGAGTCAAAACGAACGTAATGAAATAAAAACGATTACAAAAAATGGTATTCGTTTTGCGCTACTTAATTATACATATGGTACGAATGGAATTAAAATTCCAGCTGATAAGTCTTGGGCATTAAATTTAATTGATAAAAAAGCGATACAAAATGATGTGGAAAAGGCAAAGAATAGCTCTGATATGGTGATTGTTATGGTGCATTGGGGAGTTGAATATACCTCTACACCTTCAAAGCAACAAAAAGAAGTTGCTCAATATTTAACAGATTTAGGTGTAGATGTAGTAATTGGAAATCATCCACATGTAATTCAACCAATTGAGTGGAAACAAAATAAAGATGGACATGAAACGCTAATCTATTATTCTCTTGGAAATCTTATTTCTGCTCAAGAAAAATTAGAAACATTGGTTGGAGGACTATCTTATATACAATTTGTCAAGTATGAAGATGAAACGTTTGGTATAAGACAAGCTGCACTCGTACCGACAGTAACCGACTATGCTGATGGTAAGAAACATTTTAAAATTCAATTTTTAAATGAGTATTCGGATGAAAATTCTAAAAATCATGGGATTAAAGAATTTGTCGGCCCTGTTTCTTTGAAGGATTTCAAGGATATTCCTAGAGAAGTGTTGGGAAATTGGTATAAAGACTAATAAACAAAAAGGAATGAGATACAATTAAAAAATTTATAATTTTAGCATTGGTATTGGCATTGGGATGGAGCCTTGCTGCTTGTAGTGGAAAACAAACATCTCAGGAAATTACTAATCATAACGATAAAAATAAAGTTGAGATAAATGCGAATAAAAAAGATGTTTTACCTATTTCTGATCTTAATGATTGGAGAATTATTCTTGTAAATAGAGAACATATGTTATCAAAGGAACTAGGGATTGAATTAACAAGTATCACCCAAAATGCTAAGCCCAATATGAAAATAGATAGCAGAATTGCAACTTCCTATCAGGATATGGTAACAGCTGCAAAAAAAGAGGGCATTAACCTTTATTTAAGGTCAGGTTATCGAGCTATAAAATTACAACAAACTTATTACGATGCTTCAGTTAAAAGTTATAAATCTCAAGGTTTGTCGGATACAGAGGCTAGTGCTAAGGCATTGGAATATCTTCAGTATCCTGGCGCAAGTGAACATCATACTGGATTAGCGTTAGACATTATTTCAGTTGAATGGCAGAATACTGTAGAAGACTTAAATGCAAAATTTGAAACTACCGATGCATTCAAATGGTTAGATAAGCATGCTGCAGAGTATGGGTTTATTCTCCGCTATCCAAAAGATAAAGAGGATATTACTGGCATTAAGTATGAGCCATGGCACTATCGTTATGTAGGAAAAGAAGTTGCTATGTATCTAAAAGAAAAGGGATTAACTTTAGAAGAATATTGCGAAAAAATTAAGTCCGACAAATAAAAATACACTTTGATTCTATTAAAAGCCAGTGGACATATTTCTCTTCATCAAAGGAAATAAATTATGCACTGCCACTGAAAAAGTTGGATCTGAAGGATGTGTTAATCTTCCTCCTAGTATTGCAAAAACTGTGTATAATAATTTAAGCACGTATGAACCGGTTATCGTGTACTAGTAAATAGCAACCTCGTGTGAAGCGATGTATGTATCAAGAACTTAAATTTATAAAAGAAGCAGTGAAAAGGGATCTGATATGAATATCAGATCCTTTTTCATTAGTAACATAGTATACTTGCTTACTGTATCTGCTTAACTAGACTTTAGAAACTGCTTGCTTTCCAGATGCTACAATATTTACCTCGTCATTTTTTTTGTTTTGTGTGCTCGCTTTTCTTCGCTTGATAGACATGTGGAGGTAGCCCAAACACTGCGATTGGCAGTGTTTTTTTATTTGGTTACATGTTTTATGCAACTAATACATAAGATAATGTTCACTACTACTCTCATTTCTGCTATAAAGAATTCTACAATAGATAGTAGAACGTATATTTGGTATAATCGAAACATACTACTTGAAACGATGTGCATAGTTTATGGAATTCATGTAATGAGATAAGGAATTCATGACAATAACTAAATTAAAAAGTTCCAGTACATATAGAATTCAGTTCATGTTATACAAATCCATTGTTAGGAAGGAAAAGATGTAATGAATCAAATTTCATTTGAAGATTTATTTGAAGAAGAAAAAGAAAAGGTGGAGGTAGCTGAGATACCAGTACCTTTATCGCCACTGCAAAAAGATATATTGGGATTATTTAATTCTGAAGAAATAAGTGCATTAGATCTATGCGAAGAATTAATACGATCTGGTAAAATATCAGATGAAAGATTTACAACGAATAAGCCGAAAGCATATGGACAAGTATGCTTAATATTAGAAGGCTTTGTTACAGAAGGAAAGCTTATTTTTATCAAAAATGATGAGAAAAGAGATAGGGTATATAAATTGAAAGAAGAAGTATAAGATGTACTGAGGGAAATGAATGATTGGTTATCTTTAACTTTCAGTACCGCCAGTTCAGTAATTTCCACAAAAAGGTGTCAATCTTTCCTTGATTGACACCTTTATACTTTTAACATCTTACATATTTACGTTTGAAACCAAGTCTTCCTCTATCAAGTTCTTTCTGAATACTTTCGTGAGCATTTAGCAAACTGGTTTTTTTGTTGACACGTTTTACTTCTACTATACCAACTTCTTTTGCTGTCTCGACTGCCTTTTCGTGTAGTGGCACATATGAAATTGCCACAGTGTTTAGAAAATTATTCATAGCGGATTTTGTTCGTTCTGGCGAATCATGAATTGTATTTTTCACAATTTCAAGCATAGCGGAAATTTTGCTTTCGGAAAATTCATTGTCTTTGCGATTCCCTAAAAGCCAGCAGTAACAGCTCCAGCCTGCTGACATTTTCAGCTCGTCCCCACTTGCAATCCATTTATCGGCAACATCTTGTGCAATATCTGATTCTGATAAAGTTACTGCTACTACATAATCAGAAAGCATATAAAAATAAGCCTCATCTATCCAACGATTAAAATCCGACTCATTCATAGCTTTTGGATCTGCAATAATACCTGCAAAGTACATAGCATCGTAGTTGCCTGTGGAATAAAGTTCTTCAGCTAACTCTTGATTTAATTTTATTTTCTTAGCGATCGGTTTCATAGCCCCTGTAGCTACGCCAAAAACCGGTTCGTTCGCACCATTAGATATGTATATTTTTTTCGTTCGCTCTTTACCGAGGGATTCAAGTTCTTGTATAACTGTTTTAAAATCCATAGCTGTGCACTTCCTTCCTTAATATAAAGACCATTTTAATTGTAATTATCTAGTTTATATTTTTTATCAAGTCTTCCATACTTCTCAATTTTAATACTAATCGTATGTGAGTAGGATGTCTACTTTCTATAATTCCTCGACAATTCAGTTAGTGATTTTGAAAGTCTAGCTATTTATAATTGTGAGGATACAACATGAAAATAAACGGGGGGACAATACAAATGTATAGCTTTCCACATAGATTTTTGAAGTGCCGGAATGTAAAAAAATGTGTTATCTTTGGTACTTTCTCTGTAGTATCATGTTATTCTTTAATAAGGTAATAAATGGAGTTTTACATTCAGTATGTGAGGTTGGTTATAGATGATAAAGAAATTTACTAGAGTAGTATTAACTGTGGTTGTGCCAATCGGTCTTATTACTGGTTGTGCGAATGCTGAAAAAACTGAAGCACAAGAGCCGAAAGCGGTACAAACGGATAAAAAGGACTATATGGATTACTCATATGGTAGCGCGGGTATATTAGTAAGCGGAAAAGCGAAAGAACGTCAACAATACGAGATTGGGTATATTGACGATAACATGTTAATTGGAATTGATGAAAATATCGAGGACTGTATTACTTTGAATAATAAAGAAGAAGCAAGCCATATTTGGAAACAACTAGAGCGTGGATCTATTATTGAAGTTCAATACGGTAAGGATCGTAATGATATAGTAGGCGTGCAATTCGTAGGAGATCGTAAGCCATACGAAATTAGTGACAAGTTTGATCGAAATACGATAAATGAGATTGTCGGACAAGTTAAAGGTAATTTGTAATAGATGTATTTCGCTAGTATATAATCTACTTTCATGAAATGGCGAATCGCATACATGAAAATTTGGAATCAACGGCATTTTTAATATGAAAATGCCGTTGATTTATTTTAAAAAGTAAATACTATTTTATAGTCTTGTAGAAAAACACTTAGTGAACTACTCGCCACTTAGCAAAGCTTGAAGTGGGAGCTTCTCAGTTCCACGACGAAAGCAACCTTGCATCTCCCTGAGCGTTACTTAGGAGTGTTCCACCCCTAGATGTCCAACGCTTGGATGCTCTTTTAGTACGGTTGATATTTTACGCAGGAACCGAATGGCTTGGTTTTCGCACTCTATTTTCTTCCTGCAACCTCATATATCAAGTTATCAAAGAACTTCATATAGCTAGTTTATCAAAAGTTTTTGGCTATGCCAAACCGAAATTCATCTCCCACCTACCGTTGGGCTAGCGCCCTTCACACGCTTGAGGAAGGAGAATTCTTTTGGTAAATTCGTTAAAAAACGCACAAATGAATTATTCTTCTTTTATTTATGATGATCGTCGTAAGGTCATTGCCCAAAATAATAGAGCACAAGCACTAACGGATGCACCTAATATACATACTCCGTTCCATCCGTAGCTTGCATAAATGATTGTTGAAAGAATTGCACCTGTAGCACTACCGATAGAATAAAAAATCATGTAACTAGCAGTGAGGCGACTTCTTGCTTCAGGACGCACTGTGAAAAGTATACTTTGGTTCGTGACATGTACGGCTTGCACAGCTAAATCTAAAAGGATAACGCCGATAACTAGTAGTAATAGAGAGTGGTTAATAGATTTAATTAGGAACCATGAAAGTAATAATAAAGTTAAAGCTATGCCAGTAGTTCGTTCTCCTAATCCGCGATCAGCAAGTTGCCCGGCCTTAGTGGCAGCTAATGCACCAGCGACTCCAGCAAGACCAAATGCTCCGATAGCAGTATGTGATAGATTATATGGTGAAGCACTTAGAGGTAAAACTAATGAAGTCCATAAAATACTGAAGGAAGTAAAAATGAGCAATGCTAATATTCCACGAATACGTAAGATCCTTTCTTCTACAAATAATAAGAGGACGGAACGTAATAAATTACGATAGGTCATAGCTGTTTTTTTATGTTCAAGATTAGGTAAATTACGATACAACAAACCAATTACGAAGAGCATAAGTACAGCAGAGGTAAGATAAACGGAACGCCATCCAGCTAGATCTGTTAATGTTCCGGCAAATGTACGTGCAAGGAGAATTCCTATTACGACACCACTCGTAACGAAACCTACAATTCGCCCACGTTCTGTTGGGTTAGATAAAATGGATGCATATGCGACGAGTGTCTGTGTAACAGTCGCAAGAATTCCGACTAAGGCCATACCTATAAAAAGTACGGTACTTGAAGGAGCGACTCCGACCACAATTAAAGCGATAACGGATAAAAGCATTTGAACAATAATGAGTCTCTTTGTGTTTAACAAATCACCAAGTGGAACTAATAAAAGTAATCCGAGTGCATAACAAACTTGAGTAATCGTAATAACGACACCGATAGTTGAATGGTTAATTTTAAACTCATTTGATAAAGAATCAAGTAGAGGATGAGCGAAGTATATATTCGCTACAGCCATCCCGCAAGCTATTGAAAATAATAGAGTTATATAGCGAGGCATGATTGTATTGATAGGTGATTGGAACTGATCATTATTCTGAGTAAGAGCAGTTGTCATTTTTCCTTTAGCATTCATAACATCATCTCCTTTTGTATTTTTAAAAATAACGTACTGAACGGTATGTTATTTCGTAAGTAAAATATAATCAGGGAGAAGTTAATATGTCAAGTGAATTGTAAAATGATTTCAGTTTCTTTTGACATATTATTTATAATTTAATACGATATATAATATACTGATTGGTACATAAAATGGTGATTTATAATTTAGAAAACAGTTGAAGAAAGAGGAGAGGTTAAATGGCTCGACTACGCGAATTTGATGAAGAAAAAGCTTTGGATGCTGCTATGCAACTTTTTTGGGAAAAAGGATACGCTGCTACTTCATTAAGTGATCTAACTGCTAAAATGGGAATACAAAAACCGAGTTTATATTCAGCCTTTGGTGATAAAGAGGGTTTGTTTGAAGCTGCATTACGGAGATACACGAATTTACACGCGACTAGTATTCGAACAAAACTTCAAAAAGAACAATCTGTAAAAGAGGCCATTCGTACATTTTTTGAAAATATGGTGGAAGAGGAATATAAAAAAGAATCAAATAAAGGCTGTTTTTGTATTAATACGATGGTGGAGCTTGCTCCTCATAATGAAAAATTTGAAGTGTTGACTAGAGAACATCAAATGTATCTTTCGGTTATATTTCAAGAATTAATCGCTAAAGGTATTCAGTCTGGAGAACTGCAAAGTGATGTGAATGCTAAAGCATTAGCACAAACGCTAGTCACTTCATTAATTGGATTAACAGTGTTAATGAAATCTCGTCCAGAACGTTCAGTTGTAGATAATTCGGTATCTATCTTATTATCGTTACTCAAATAAATGTACTAGAATTGTATTTCAATCGACTGTGTCAATTATAGACACTATTATCTATAAACTTTCAATTTTAAAGCACTGAATTGTCTATGAAGGCAATAAGTGCTTTTTGCTTTCGGGTAAAAATGAGCAGGTGAATAATAATGGTTGACTGCAATGTATGAAGATTGCTCGGGACATATGTAATTAGAAATCAGATAGGAGATTACATTTCAATCTAATCTAGAATTATTAGATGGGAATAACAACACTATATAAGCCCCTTCCAAGCCCCTCATAAGCACCTACCAAGTAATAAATCACTAAGAAAAAACAAAACAAAAACAACTACAAGAACAAAAAAGCGCGGAAAAAAATAAACCGTCGTCGTAGTAGTAAAAAAAATTGAAATTCGAATGCCAAAACCGTTTGTTCATCCCTATATTTATATTGAAGGATTGGAATTTTCCTGTTTACTAATAAAGGGAGGAGGGAAACATATGGCGGTGTACCGTAATATGCAGGTGAAGTTTTGGCAAGATGAATTCATCTTATATTTAACGCCAGAAGAGCGTTATTTTTACATATATTTGTTAACTGGTACGAAAACGAAGCAATGTGGTATTTACATATTACCGAAGCGTTTAGCAGAGTTAGAAACTGGTTACAGTATGGAGACTGTTGAGAAGCTATTGAACCGGTTTGTTGAATACGGGAAGATTTTGTATAATGCGGAAACGAAAGAGTTATTCATTATAAATTGGCTACGCTATAATCCTATTTTAAATACGAACGTAGAGAAATGTGTATTACGTGAGCTGAAAGCGGTGAAAAGTAAAGAGTTCATACATATGTTTTTACGTAAATGTCTTGAAGAAGAATGCAAGATTCCATTATTACTGCAGCATTTTGGTATGCCAAAAGAAGAGGTTAATAGTAGTTCACAAGCAGTTATTCAAGAGAAGGAAGATGTGGAAGAGGTAGAAAGAATAGAGGAGGCCACTTCACATAGTGAAGTTTACAAGTTTTACGAACAAAATATAAGTAGCCTATCTCCATATATCGTGAAGGAATTAAAGGAATGGATGCAAAGGATTTCAGGAGATACAGTACTAGAGGCACTAAAAATTGCGTTTGAAAATAATAAGGGAACACTTGCTTATGTAAAGGGGATCTTGAGGAATTGGTATAGGGAAGGATGTGTAAAGTTCAGTGAAGTAAAGGATGTAGTGCGTAAGAGAGGATTATTCAGTTTGTATGATCCATAGCAGGAGCAAGTAAGGTTTCTTACTTTTTCTTAAAGGTTCTTCCGTAATAGAAGCGAATAGTTTGAGAGGGGAGGGGTTTTATGGAAGTCGTCATAAAGAAGAAACGAAATAGGGGAAAAAGGATTTTTATTTGGTCTAGTAGTATCGTTCTTTTGTTGATTATTTGCGGTGCGATTTTTTTGAACGTATATACGCTGAGATCTATGCCGAAGATTGATGGAACGATAAAACTTGAGGATTTACAACATGCTGTTGCGGTGAAGCGAGATAGTAAAGGGGTACCTCATATTAAAGCGGAAAATGCACATGATTTATATTTTTCGCAAGGATATGTACAAGCGCAAGATCGTTTGTTTCAAATGGATTTAAGTAGAAGACAAGCTTCCGGGATGTTAAGTGAAGTTGTTGGTGAAGCGGCTGTTGATAGGGATAAGTTGTTTCGAACACTTGGTTTACGGCGAGCGGCAGAAGCTTCTGTAAGTCAATATGATGGGGAAGCGAAATACGCTTTACAGTCATTTGCCGATGGGGTGAATGCCTTTATACGTGAGGCAAAAGAGGAAAAGAAATTGCCAGTTGAGTTTACTCTATTAGGTTATGAACCTGCTGAATGGTCAATCGTTGATTCTTTAACGATTGGAAAGTATATGGCCTTTGATTTAGGAGGGCATTGGCACGGGCAAGCATTTCGATATTGGGCGTTGAAAAATCTTCCGAAAGAGCAAGCAAATGAGCTATTTCCTACATATCCGAAAGATGCACCTAGATTACTAGCTGAACTAAAAAATACAAATGTGAATGTAGCGCAAAGTTTTTCAAAGACGGTTATTCCGCCAGAGTTTAATGGGAGTAATAACTGGGTTGTGAGTGGTGAGAAGAGCGCTTCCGGTAAGCCCATTTTAGCGGATGACCCGCATCTTTCTCTCGCAACACCGTCCATTTGGTATCAAACAGAGTTAGAAATGAAAGATGTAAATGTGAGTGGAGTTATTTTCGCAGGTGTTCCTGGTGTTATGCTAGGGCATAATAAGGAAATTGCATGGGGCGTTACGAATACAGGACCAGATGTACAAGATTTATATATTGAAAAGCGAAATCCTAATAATGAAAATGAATTTTTGTATAACGATAAGTGGGAAAAGGCTACTGTTGTTGATGAATCTATTAAAGTGAAGGACGGAAAAACAATTCCTTATAACGTTACAATTACGAGGCATGGTCCAGTTATTTCGGAATTTGCGGATAAGGGGAAGGAGAAGACGAAAACAGTATTCGCTCTGAAATGGACTGCTTTAGAACCTTCAGCTGAATTAAAGGCAGTTTTAAATATGAATAAAGCAAAAAACTGGAATGAGTTTGAAGCTGCCCTTCAAGATTTTCACACACCGACTCAAAACTTTTTGTTTGCATCAAACGATGGAACAATTGCGTATAAAGCGAATGGAAATATACCAATTCGTAAAAAAGGTGATGGTAGTCTACCTGTACCTGGATGGACAGATGAATATGAATGGGAAGGGTATATCCCGTTTGACCAGCTTCCGAAAGTAATCAATCCAAAACAAGGGTTTATTTCGACTGCGAACAATAAAATTGTTGATGATAATTACCCGTACCATATTAGTAATACGTGGGCACAGCCATATCGGCAAATGCGTATTCAAGAGTTTTTGCAAGAGAAGGATAAGTATACGGTGAAAGATTTAGAAGAATTACAGATGGATCAAAAAAATTTATACGGGAAAGAGTTTGCCCCAATATTTTTAAAGGAGTTAAATAAAACAGCTTTAACTGAAGTAGAGAAAGAAGGGGTGAAAGAGTTAGCGAAGTGGAATTTTTACGATAGTAAAGATGAAGCAGCCCCATTAATTTTTCATTTGTTAATGAAAGAGATTTCTAATACGTTATTTTCAAAAGAAATACCGAAAGATGTGATGGAGTTATTTGAAGGGAAACAACAAGTTGTCGATGAATTAATTCGTAAGCAAGTAAACGGTGAAAATAGCGCTTGGTTTACGAAGTACGGAGGCTTCACAGAAGTTGTGCATACATCGTACGCAAATGTAATGAAGAAATTACAGAAGGAGTATGGATCGAATGTAGCGGAGTGGAAGTGGGGCGATTACCATCAACTGGCTTTTACACATCCAGTTTCGAGATCATCTAGCATATTAGCATTACTCGCATTTAATCGTGAGAAACCAGTTCCGATTGGAGGAAGTCAAGTTACGGTTCAAGCAGCGAGTTACGGAGAGAACGGTATTGTCTATCATGGGGCTTCTTGGAGATTCGTCATTGATACGAAAGATATGTCAAATGGTTATCATATAGTGGGGCCGGGACAATCAGGACATTTTAGAAGTGATTGGTATCATGATCAAATAGATGACTGGGTGAATGGAGAGTATCATACAACTACACTTAATACAGATGGGATTGAAGGAAAATTGTTAAATTTAGTCCCTAAATAATGTGTGGATATTTTGAGTTGGAATGGTTTGTAAAGGAGCGGGAGAACCGCTCTTTTTTTGAATTGTTTTTCTTCTGGAATATATGTGAAAATTTGTATAAAATAATCAAGAAAGCCAAAAATTATAGGGGGAAGCTTATGAAGAAAAGTAAGAGTTTAATAAGTGTTTTAGGAGTGTTAATTATGCTGTTTTCTTTTAGTTTTCAAGGAAATGTACAGGCAGATGTAAATACTGTTCAATCCGGAAAAATTAAGTCAGGAAACGTAACGGTGTGGGAAGTTGGAAATGTAGCGAAAGTGTTAGAAGATGTGGAGCGCTTAAATTTAAATACTGTGAATGTACCTATTCAAGTTGATATTCCGAATGTGAATTCTGCTAATATGGTAATCAATCAGGCACAAAAGAAACAAGCTATTATTTTAATTCAAGAATTATTAAAGCGTAATATACAAGTTATAGTGGAACCGTTCCCATATATTCAGCAAGGAAATATTGGAGAAACGGAGTGGAACCCGAGTAATATTAACGATTTCTTCTGGAATTGGAAAACGGTTGTTTTACAAGATATTTTTAATTCAATTACAAGTAAATACAATATTTACGGGTTAAAGATCGCTTCTAATTTCGTCAATATGGAATACGCAGAAGGGTACTGGAATGATACAATCGATTTTGTTCGCCAGCAGTATAAAGGAAATGTTTTGTATCAGATGAACTGGTGGTTAACTGCAAGTTGGGATCCATCTTATGAAGCGAAGTTTATCGGAAAGATCAATCGTCCGTATTTAAAAAAGGTGGACATTGTAAGTATTGATAGTTGGTTTGAAGTTTCAGGAAAAAGAAATCCATCATACGAAGAAGTGAAACAAAGTTTATTTGCGACGACAGTATATAATCGTGGCCAAAACGTCGTTCAGCAACTTGAACAATTACATAAAACAACAGGAAAGCCAGTTTATTTTGGTGGATTTAACGTTCCGGCACGTGAACTTGGACTGCAAAATCCGTGGAATCCAGATGTTACGAATGTATTTTCAAAAGATGTACAACTTAACGGATGGCGTGCTTACCGAGAGGTATTAGAACCGAAGCCATATTTTAAAGGTTTTTCAATTTGGTTTATTGGCTCTAATGACAGTAGTCATTCTTATCAAATACATAGTAAAGAAGCAGATGCAGTTATTAACGGTTGGTATAGAAAATAATTTTTAAAAAATAGGCAAGATTTTAAGTCTACTACATATATTTTTAGTGAAAGGCCTTTCACCATCTTATCACCTAGGGGGCAATCATAATGAAATTTTTGTCTTACCTTACAGTTATATTGGTGATTCTTGGCGGTTTGAATTGGTTATTTGTAGCGTTAGATTATAACGTAGTTGAGAAGTGGTTTGGTTCTATGCCGGCGCTTGTGGATACCATTTATTGGCTCTTTGGTCTTTCAGCTATTTATCAAATTTTTGATCGGTTCTTTATGAACGAGTAGCTATTATACTTTTATTACTAGAGTGTTAAGTACGATTATGTACTTAACACTTTTTTGTATGTTTATAAAAAATGCAATGTAACTGCAAGCGATTCCATTGCGTCTTACGCCGTAATAATGGAAAACAAATTGACCGTATATTGTATATGGGTTATAATTCAGAAAGTTTAAAATTAATAAAAAATATAATTAGGGAGGTTATCCGGGTGATGGAGAGAGTGTATAATTTTTCAGCAGGACCATCTATACTCCCTTTGCCAGTTTTAGAGAAGGTGCAAAAGGAGCTTGTAAATTATAACGGGACAGGCATGTCTATTATGGAAATGAGTCATCGATCTTCTTATTTTCAAAGTATTATTGATGAAGCGAGTAGTTTGCTTCGTGAATTAATGAACATACCTGATGATTATGAAGTTTTATTTTTACAAGGTGGTGCGTCATTACAGTTCTCTATGATACCGTTAAATTTAATGAGTACGTATAAAAGAGCTGGGTACGTACTGACAGGCTCATGGTCTAAAAAGGCACTGCAAGAGGCAGAGAAAGTAGGGGAAGTGCAAATAATTGCTTCTTCTGAAAAAGAGAAGTTTTCAGCCATTCCTACAATAGATGTTTTAAATAATGATTTAGAACTAGATTATGTACATATTACAACGAATAATACAATTGAAGGGACAAAGTATGTGGAGTTACCGCATGTAGAAATGATTCCGCTCGTTGCGGATATGTCCTCAAATATTTTATCAGAGCAATATGATGTTACGAAATTTGGCCTTATATATGCGGGTGCGCAAAAGAATTTAGGGCCAGCTGGTTTAACGATTGCAATTATAAAAAGAGACTTGATTGGCCGTGCAAATAGCTCTTGTCCTACGATGTTAAACTATGAAACTTACAGTAAAAATAACTCCTTATATAATACGCCGCCATCCTTTAGTATTTACGTAACGAAACTTGTACTAGAGTGGTTGAAAGAACAAGGCGGGGTATCTGCGATTGAAGAACAAAATAGAAAGAAAGCGTCACTTCTTTATAGTTTTTTAGATGAATCCCAATTATTCACTTCACCTGTTGATCCTACGTATCGATCACTTATGAATATTCCATTTACAACACCGTCAGAAGAGCTTAATGAACAGTTTTTACAAAGAGCAAAAGGTCATGGACTTGTTACGTTGAAAGGCCACCGATCAGTCGGAGGTATGCGTGCTAGTATTTACAATGCAATGCCAATTGAAGGTGTACAAAAATTAGTAGATTATATGAAGGAATTTGAGCTTGAGAATAGATAGGGAGATGGGGATATGTTTCGTGTTCAAACGTTAAATCAAATTGCGGAAAAGGGTTTGCAAATTTTTGATGGAAATCGCTATGAAATAGGAGACGAAGTAGCGCACCCAGATGGTATGTTACTTCGCAGTTATTCTTTACATCAAGAGGAGTTTTCAGCAGATTTAAAGGCGATTGCAAGAGCTGGTGCAGGTGTAAATAATATTCCTGTAGAGCGTTGTACGGAAAAGGGAATTGTAGTGTTTAACACGCCAGGAGCTAATGCGAATGCAGTAAAGGAACTTATTATCGCAAGTCTTATTATGTCTTCACGTAATATTATAAATGGAGTGAGCTGGACGAAAGGATTAGACGGGGAAGAAGTACCACAACTTGTTGAAGCTGGGAAAAAACAATTCGTTGGATCAGAGATTGCAGGGAAACGTTTAGGGGTTATCGGCCTTGGTGCAATTGGTGCCCTCGTTGCAAATGATGCGTTATCTTTAGGTATGGACGTTGTCGGATATGATCCATATATATCAGTTGAAACAGCATGGCGCCTTTCTACGCAAGTGCAGAGAGCATTTAGCTTAGATGAAATTTTTGCAACATGTGATTATATTACATTACATATTCCTCTTACGAATCAAACGAAGGGGATTATTGGTGAACACGCTATAGAAACAATGAAAAAAGGGATGCGTTTATTCAATTTCTCAAGAGGAGAACTAGTTGATGAAACAGCTCTTCGAAAAGCGCTAGATGAAGAGATTATTAAACAATACGTAACGGATTTCCCAAATGAAAATGTTATAAAGATGAAAAATGTAATAGCGACTCCTCATCTTGGTGCATCTACGTCTGAGTCTGAAGAAAATTGTGCGGTAATGGCTGCACGCCAATTACGTGAATATTTAGAGACAGGTAATATTCGTAATTCAGTAAATTATCCAAACGTAGAACTTCCGTACATTGGAAAGAAAAGAATTACGATTATGCATGAAAATGTTCCGAACATGGTAGGGCAAATTACAGGGTGCTTAGCAGAACATCATATTAATATTGCTGATATGATTAATCGTAGTAAGCATTCATGGGCATACACAATGATTGATATTGATAATGGAATTGATGATATAATAAAAGAAAACATTGTTGAGAATATAAGAAAAATTACAGGTGTTGTAGCCGTTCGAATGATTGTGTAAAGGAGAGATAAACTTGGCAAAAATCCGACCGTTTCGGGCCATCCGTCCAGTAGAAGAAAAAGCAGTGCAAGTTGCAGCTTTACCTTACGATGTATTAAATAGTGAAGAAGCGAGAGAAGTTGTAAAGGGAAATCCATATTCTTTTTTACACGTTGATAAAGCAGAAATTGATTTAGACCCGGAGATTTCACCGTATGATAGTAGTGTATATGAAAAAGCGAGCGAGAATTTACAACGCTTTATACGAGAAGAAGTATTCATTCAAGATGAGGAGCCAGCACTGTATATTTATCAACTTACGATGCAAGGTAGAACACAGTCTGGGCTTGTTGTTTGTACATCAATTGATGAGTATGAGGATGATACAATTAAAAAACATGAGCGAACACGCCATGAAAAAGAACAAGATCGTATTCGCCACGTAGATGTGTGTGACGCAAATACGGGTCCTATCTTCTTAACGTATCGTACAAAAGAAGAAGTGACGCAATTTATTGCAAGTTGGAAAGAGGAACATGCACCAATTTATAAATTTACGGCAGAAGACGGAGTCGAGCATGTAGCATGGAAGATTGTAGATGAAGATGCGATTGCGAAATTAATAGCAGCATTTGAAGAGATTCCTAATCTTTATATTGCGGATGGGCATCATCGCTCGGCGTCAGCGGCAAAAGTTGGGCTAATGCGAAGAGAACAATATCAGAATTATACAGGGGAAGAGGAATTTAATTTCTTCTTATCTGTTTTATTCCCTCATGATGAACTATCTATTTGGGATTATAATCGTGTTGTGAAAGATTTAAATGGTTTATCAGTAGAACAATTTTTAAAGCAAATTGCGCAATATTTTTATGTGGAAGAAGCAACTGTTTCTCCATATAAACCAAATGAGTCAAAATCATTTGGAATGTATGTAAACGAGAAATGGTATAAGCTCACTGTGAAAGAGGAAACATTTGATGCGAATGATCTTGTTAGACGTTTAGATGTATCTATTTTACAAGATCATTTATTAAGTCAAGTACTTGAAATACATGATCCACGCTCGGATTCACGCATTGATTTCGTCGGTGGAATACGCGGGTTAGAAGAACTAGAGCGTCTCGTTAATAGCGGTGATTATACAGTAGCATTCGCATTATATCCGACATCAATGGAAGATTTATTAGCGATTGCAGATGCCGGAGAAGTTATGCCACCGAAATCAACGTGGTTTGAACCGAAACTTCGCAGTGGGTTGTTTATTCATTCGTTAAAGTAAATATAGAAAAATAGACTTCTGTAGTTTTTAAAACCCGAAATGATTTTGAATTTCGGGTTTTCTTATTTACCAAATGAAACATTATTTTAGTTAACTGTGTATTCGAGAATATTTTTGAGGAGGAAGATTGATGGCATTACAAGTAGGCGAAAAAATTACCTTTGAGCGAACTTTTACAAAAGAGGATGTTGTCTTATTTACGGAGGTATCTAAGGATGAGGGAATTCATCATGTTACACCAGATGAACAAGGGCGATTTGTTGTACAAGGTCTTTTAACATCAACACTGCCTACAAAAGTTGGTGGTGATTATAATGTATTGGCTCGTAAAATGGATTTTGAATTTTTACGTCCTGTTTTTAGCGGTGATACGATTCGTTGTGACATAATGATTGAACAGTTTGAACCAGATGAAAAAAATCGTACAAAAATTACTGCGGCGTTTACATGTATGAACCAACTTGAAAAAGAAGTGTTAAAGGGAAGTTTTTCAGGAATAATTCTTTAAGCATTAGGCTGAGGGATCAAATGAAAAAGATGTAATAATTCGATGGGAGAAACTTTGAAAGGAGTTTGCTTCATGAATGTTACATCTTGCAAATGGGTTATCAACACCTTTACATAATTTTTGGAAGAATAATCCGTTTCGCATGTTGCATGACTATAACCCAAAAGTATATATACCACTGAAAAATGGGAAGTCATGAAGAGACTGAGAAGAAAGAAAAGCGTTGGAAACAAAAATACACCTAGTTAATAGGTGTATTTTTTAGACTTGAAAACCACATATGTATTGGAGATTTCTCTCGGGTACAGTGTATCACATTGTAAATCATACGTATACATACGTTTTGTCGCGTGAAATGGTTTTCTTTTAAAAGAAATACGGATAATTTAAAACCGTAGTAGTTTCCTTTTTGGGTAAATTAGATACCTGTACCATGTTCAGCGTATGCAGGGGCACCACTCCACTGTAGAATCCTATAAATATGATGCCACATGTACATTGCTGGAATAAAAGTTGAGAAAGTTTGTTTGAGATGTATCATAGATAAAAATGAGAAAACCCTAGCGGAAATCTAGGGTTTTTGTGTTATATAGTATCACCATGAGCTTCCGATTTAGGAGCAGGAGTATCCCCTTTATTGAAAGCAGGAGCCCATGAATCACCATGTGAATCTAATTTAGAAGCGGGGAAATGTTCATGACCTTCTTGTTTTGGAGCCCCACCTGTATTGCCATCTGCTTCTAATTTAGGAACCCAACCCTCTCCATGAGTATTAGTGTAAGCAGGAGCCCAAGTATCGCCTTTATTGTATGATGAAATAGGAGGTCTTCCGTGATCATAAACAGGCGCTCTGCCGTAGTCACCAACAGACTCTAATTTAGGAGCAGGAGTATCGCCATGTGCAGCCTTAACAACTCCGCCATCCCCAATGTTCACACCAAAAATACCAAAACCAAATACTGATAGACCCACAACAGTTGTACTAATTTTTCTTTTCAATTCTTATCTCTCCTTTTTTGTTTTTTTATTTGTTTGCCTACATGAATTAGACAGAATTAAACAAATCGTAATAAAAAGTTACCTGTCAAATTACGATAGATGAATAATTCTATGTAATATTTTGTAAAACCTTCTTTAATTTTGAATTTTCTAAAAATAATTTTCGACAAAAAACCACTAATTGTTCTTAAAAGGGCCTCTCTTTATAGGGCCCTTTTATTTTAGAAAAAATTGCATGTCTATGCAGATAGATTATTGATAAGCAGTTGTCCCTTAGCACTTAAGATTAATTGAAACAAATGAGAATCTATCCTTATACTTAAGAATTGTGATATGCAAGATTGCATAGGAAAGGTAGTTGTTATTTTTCTGACCTGTAACTATAATAGTTACAGGTTTGTCGTATCCAATCAAACAAATAAATCATCATGAATGGAGATGTTACACAATGGGTATGAAAAAAATAATCTTAGCTGGTGCTTTAGGTAGCGTAGCATTATCAGGAACGAATTTACCAGGATTGGAAATAACAAAAGCGAGTGCTGCTTCTATTGAATCGAATTTCTCTACGTTAGAAGGACGAGTAGTAGAAGTGGATAATGGTGTGATTGTTGTGAAATCTAAGCAATATGAGGAACCTGTTAGCGTGTATATTGATTCGCTTTCAAATGTGAAAGTAGGAGACGAAGTAAAAGCTACTGGATCTATGATGCGTAATTTTACAGAATATATGGTTGCGACTACAGTTGAAAATACAACAAACAAGTTAGGTATGCACATGAAAGAAGACGGTTCTCCTGATTATGTGATTGGAGAAGTATCAAAAGTAGGAACGATGGAAGATGAGGGAGTCGGTTCTACTAAATATGTCGTAGTTGAGTATCCATCGGTAAATGGGAAGAAAGATATTATTGATGTTTTCTTAACAAAGGGACAAGTGTTTAATATGGGTGAGAAAGTGAAAATTGATATGAAGTATGTAGGTTGGGGCGGAAGTTCTATTAACTGGAACACAGTTGATCATATCGAAAAAGTTTATGAAGCAAAGAACAACTTTGAAAATAATGATGATGTGTGGATCTGGTCTTAATAAGGCGAGTATAAGTCGTTATTTGCAATTTACTCCAAATAATAAATGTAAAAACTAAAGTATCATGCAGTACCCATCAAATTATCATGTGTATGACAATTTGATGGGTACTTTTTTGTTTTGTGTTTTTTTGAGAATAAGGGATTTTCGATTAGAATATGATGTTAACACTGGAGTGAATGTGAAAAAATACAATATTGAAAGAGGTGTTTAAGGGTGGAGCGAGATGAGATTTATTTACGAGCTAAAAAAAGGATGGAGAATTTAAAAGCGTTTTACATTCATTTAACGGTCTATATACTAGTTAATTTGATGCTTTTTTTAATAAATGTAAGCTCTGATTCAAGTGAATTATGGTTTTTATATCCACTTGGAGGTTGGGGGATCGGTCTCCTTATACACGGTTTGACAACTTTTCCATTTGGGATATTCGGAAAAGAGTGGGAAGAACGAAAGATTAAAGAATATATGGAGAAAGATAAGTAAATCTATTTCTGGAATTTATGAATATAAAATACAATAGCAAGTATCTTTTAGAACATAGCATGTTTATAAAAAATAAACTTAAATCTGCTGGAGAAGAATCCATTTTGATTAAACTTTATTTTGAATCTACATTAATAAGTGTGGGGAGACGGAAGGTAGAAGCCAATTAAGAGGATATCAGTTGGAATTAGTGATGATAGTAATAGAAATCTACAAACTGAAATAGTAATCAATACTGAGGTATAAGCAGGTATAAAATTTCATATAAATCTCTGTGATCAAATGCTTGATGCGAAGTCTATTCTATGGCTTCGCCTATTTGTTTTTTATTCGAAGTTTGTGCGAGTGAGTGTTCATATTCATTTTTTAGCGTGAATTGTATGTGAAATGAAGTTAAAACGGATTGTTCAATCTACTGATCCGAGTGCTTTCATCGCTATACACGATGTTCGTGATGTGTTTGGGGAAGGATTTGTTGATATTTCTAAGGCTTAATAAGAGGCTACTTAAAAAGAGTTAGAATTTGTTTATAAAAATATATCTTAATGCGAAAGTATGAGAATCTATTTTGATCAATCTTTTTTCAAAATAGATTCTTTTTATTTATCCCGCTATTTGCGGGCAGTAAGACTCCCACCTCGAAATTCGGCACATGCGAGGAAGTTAGGTAGGAGATTAACTGCCCGTAAAAGCCCGATTGTTGTGGGCTAATAATCAGAGGGGGATGCCCCCCTCTGATTAAAGTTTTACTTTATCGTAAAATGTTTGCTTGTTGGGTAGTATTTATCAATCTTTATTCCAAAGCTACATTACCATACTAATCCAACTGTATTCCAAACAACCGTGTCATAGCATTTTGTTTTTCTTTTTCTTGCAAAAAGTCCAATTCTTTCTTAATGTAAGAATGTAGAAGGATGAACAAGAGAGGGTTTAATGAAGATGATACATATTTTATTAGCTGATGATGACAAACATATTAGAGAGTTATTACATTACCATGTACAAAAAGAGGGGATTAAAGTTTTTGAGGCTGAAGATGGAAAGGTAGCACAGTCCATATTAGAGAAAGAAAATATTCACCTTGCGATAGTGGATATTATGATGCCGTTTATTGATGGCTATACGTTATGCGAAGAAATTCGAAAATATCATGATATACCTGTTATTTTATTAACTGCAAAAGATCAGTTAGTTGATAAAGAAAAAGGATTCATTTCTGGTACTGACGATTATATTGTAAAACCATTTGAGCCAGCTGAAGTAATTTTCCGTATGAAAGCTTTATTGCGTCGTTATCAAATGCTTAGTGCCGACATTATTACATTGCACGGAACGACAATTGATCGAAAAGGGTTTGAAGTGAAGTGTAACGGTCAGACGATTTTGCTGCCATTAAAGGAATTCGAATTATTATCGCAACTTGCTAGTTATCCTGGAAGAACATTTTCGAGAGAAGAATTAATTGAGTTAGTGTGGGGAATGGACTTTGAAGGGGATGAACGGACAGTTGACGTTCATGTGAAACGACTTAGAGATCGTTTCTCAAAACGAACTGATGATTTTCAAATTACAACAGTGCGTGGACTCGGCTATAAGTTGGAGTTGAAATAAGATGAAATCACTGTATTCTAGATTTGTTTTTATGACAGTTGGCATTATGCTACTTAGTAGTATTATCGGTTTTTTATTAACAAATGTGTACTATCAAGTGAAGTTAAAACCGTACAATAGTGAAAAGATTTTAAAGTATGCTGAAGAAGTCAAATCATTATATGAAAAGCAAAGCGAAGAAAATAAAGAGGCATACTTACAATCTATTGCGAAATTAGGATATGAAATTTATATTGTAGATGATCAAAAGAATGGAAAGCGTATCGGGAATGCGTTTCGTAAGATAACTATTAGTGATGATACAGTTCATAAAGTATTGCAAGGTGAAACGTTTAATGGCGTTTCCACATATCCAACCCGCTTGTTTATTACAGGGTTTTTCGATAATGAATTAATTAATAGTGTAGGTGTCCCATTAAAACATGGTGATAAACAGTATGCTTTATTCATTCGCCCTGACATTCAGCAACAATTTGGTGAGATGAGAATTTTTCTAGCGGTACTACTCGGTTTTATCGTTGTATTAAGTATCATTTTTATAGCGATTGCAGCAGGTTATATCGTTCGTCCAATTCGAACATTTACGAAAGCTACCAAAAAGATTGCAAGTGGTGAATATGATATCGAATTAGATGAAAATCGAAAAGATGAAATTGGTACGCTAGCAACTAATTTTCAAAAGATGACGAAAAGTATAAAAGAATTAGACCAAATGAGACAAGAGTTCGTTTCTAACGTTTCTCATGAATTCCAATCGCCACTTTCTTCGATACAAGGTTTTTCGAAAACGTTACAATCGGAGAATATGAGTGAAGATGAAAGAAAACGTTACTTGAAAATTATTGAGGGCGAAAGTAAGCGAATGTCTAGTCTTTGTAAACAATTGCTGACGCTAGCTTCTTTAGATAAAGAAGAAAAGGTTCTACAAATAAAAGAATTCCATCTACAAAAGCAAATTAAAGACGTCATTTTTATGCTAGAATGGAAGTGGCGTGAGAAAGATATAGCCGTTGAATTTGACGTGCCGGACATCGTCATAAAAGGCGATGAAAACTTACTTCATCAAGTATGGAGCAATATTTTTACGAATAGCATTAAGTTTTCAAACGATGGTGGGACTGTTGAATTTGTTGTAGAAGAATTAGAATCTAGCGTAATGATCTCTATATCAGATAACGGAATCGGTATGGAAAAAGAAGAAATGGACCGTATATTTGATCGTTTTTATAAAGTAGATACAGCAAGGGCAAGAAACGTAGAAGGTAGCGGATTAGGATTATCCATCGTACAGAAAATCGTCGAACTTCATAACGGAAACGTTTCGGTATATAGCACGAAAGGGGAAGGGACGACTGTTCAGGTTGAGCTTCCTAAATAAATGAAAAAGAAGAGGCTGTTTTTGGAACTGCCTCTTCTTTTTTGTTGTCGTTTTTGTCGGTAAATCGGTATAATCGAAAAATCGCTGATATAATTTCATTTACTGACTAGATACTCTTTTCTTTTTGTTATAAAGCTGCATCCTTCGCACGTTCTTCCTTAAACCGAACCCCAAAAGTATCCGCTGTAATCTCATCAGCTTTCGGCAATACTCGTAATTTAGGATGAAGCAGCCATACTATAGAAATAAATAAAATCCCGATGCTAGCAAGCGCGAAAATGAGTTGGCTACTAAATATATTTGCGGTGTACCCACCAATTAAAGAACCGAACGGCATAGCAATTGTGCCCATACTTCGCATGACTGAATTGATGCGTCCGATATATTGATTTGGAATTACAATTTGACTAATTGTCGCAAATAATATGTTCGTGGCACCAATTGGAATCCAAGCTAGGCCGAATAAGAAAATAGATAGCCATTGAAACGGTACAATCGTAGAGAGAAACCAAAAGATAGCGCCAGTCGCAAAGCCAATAATAGAGACACGGCCAACATTACGTTTACCAACCCATGAACTGAATAATGCACCGATGAGACTACCTGCTGATATAGCAGCTAAGAAGAAGCCATATGATTTCACGCCTCCTAAAGAATCAGCGAAAGAAGGGAGTATCGCCATCGTCATACCGATTGAAAAATTAGCGACTACTGAACCGATTAAGAATATGCCCATTAATGAACGAAAGACGATCGAAAAACCTTCTTTTAAATCAGAGAAATATTGTTTAGTTGAAAGTGATGTATTGGTTTCTGCTTGCTTTGGCATTTTTAGTGAAAAGAACAACAGGGCAGTAATCGCGAATGTAAAAGAGTCGATTACATATAAAGTGATGGCGCCAAGTAGTGCTACTAATATGCCAGAAAGCGTCGTACAAATTAAATCGATGCCTTGATATGCAAATGAAAAGAGCGAATTTCCTTTTAATAATTGTGTTTTATTCAGTAGAAGTGGTAAAGCTTTCGATTGTGCGGGATAGGCGAATTGTTCGATAAAAGCTACGATGGGCATGATGATAAGTAGTAGTTGAACGCTTAGTAGGTCGAAGTAGTGTGTAATAGGAATGATTAATATAAGAATGCATTGCAAAACTTGTGTAATGACGAGGGTGTTTTTGATCGACCATCTATCAACGAATGGACCGGTAAGAAATTGAAGTGTAGAAGGTAATAATGTAAGAAAACCAGCCAATCCAGAATAAAAAGGATTACCACTCAGTTTATATACGAGCCACATCGCCGCTACATAATACAAACTATCTCCTATGTTTGTAAAAATTCTCCCTAAAAACAATAAGAGGAAATTCCGGTTTTTTAATACGTCCATTTAATCTACTCCTTTATAAAAAAATTATTCGGTAAAATAAATTTGACCGTTGATGTAAAAAAAAATCGTATTACGATTTTTCTTCTTTTTTAACAAATCGCTGCATTGCTCGTTCGTCGATTTGTAGTGCAGTAGTAGAAATGTAATAAGATTTACTATTTGGATCTTTATCTGCACCTTTTGTGATCTCGTTTAATTCAGCCATCACTTCATGAAACTTTTTTACCCACACTTGAAATTGTTCTGGCGTAGCATCAAACTCCCAGCAAGATGAAACGTAACTCCATTCAGCTGGGTCTTCACTTACTTTTCGTAATATAAAAGCTTCTTCCGGTGCAGCGAGAATATGGCTTTTCGTCATTTCCGTCATTTGTAAAAAGATTTGGCGACCTGATTCGCTTAATATTTCTAAATGAGGTAATAGTTCTGCGGCAGGGGTAAAGCCTTTAGCGACAGATTGATAAAACTTTTGAATGATGCCATTCTTTTCTTCTGTATAAACAATTTCTATAAAACCATTCTTTTCTAATTCTTTTAAATGATAATGAATTTTAGCCCTTGAAATGCCGAATTTCTCAGATAGTAGTTGTCCTGTATAAGGACGTTCGCATAGACGCATCATCATTTCGACACGTAGTGGATCGCTTATTGCTTTTAGTTGGCTATAAGTAGTGAGTGTTAACATGGGCTTCAAAATGATCAACTCCTTAAATGAAATTACTCGGTCAAGATTATTTGACTGAATTGTATCAAGGATTTGAATTATTTTCAATACTTTCTGAAAATTAAATCTTCCCCTCTGTAATCTTCTGTTCATATTCCGTTCATATTTCTTTTTTATGATAAGTGCATAGAAAGAAAGAGGAAGGAGCGAGCGAAATGTTTTTAGCTCTGCGTGAATTAAAACAATCAAAATTAAGATACGGATTAATCGGATTGATTATGGTGTTATTATCATTTTTAGTCCTTGTAATTTCAGGATTAGCAAATGGACTATCATATGATAATGCTTCATCGATTCAAAATATGGAGGCAAATAAGTTCGTTTTAGCAGATGATGCGGAAAATAAATTACTTCGTTCACAAATTAAGAAAGAAGATGCAGATAACGTAGTCAATCAAGTAGGCGAGAAAGAGGCCGTTCCATTTCGTGTGAAAGTTTCAACGTATGAAAAGAAAGATAGTTCGAAAAAAGTGGATGTTGCTATTTTCTCAAGTGAACGTGATTCATTTTTAGAACCGAAAATTGTAAAAGGTGAGAAATTAGGCACAGCAAATAACGAAATGGTTGCTGATGAATCAATTAAAGAAAAAGGAATCGATATTGGAGATACAATTATTGATCCTGTTTCAAAGAAAGAATTTACAATCGTTGGATTTACGAAAGATCAAATGTTTAGCCATACACCAGTCGTTTATGTAAATGAAGACGTATGGGGGTCTATCTCACAACCAAACCAAAAAGATTATAGTGCAATTGCGCTGAATACAGATAAAGAAATTAAAAATGCACATGTTATCGACAAAAAAGAAGTACTGCAAAGTATTCCAGGATTTAAAGAAGAGCAAGGAACATTAACGATGATCATTGCATTCTTACTTGTTATCGCGGCGTTACTAATCGGTGTATTCTTCTACGTCATTACACTGCAAAAAACACAACAATTAGGCGTATTAAAAGCAATCGGTACGAAGAACTCTTATTTAGCAAATAGCTTAGTCGTACAGGCGTTATTCTTATCAGTCGTTGCGATGGTAATTAGTATTGTTCTTGTACAAGGATTAGAACAAATTTTACCAGCGGGTATGCCGTTCTTATTAACAACACCAATGATTGCACAATATGCAGCAATCTTTATCGTAATTAGTATTTTAGGAACACTTATTTCGTTATACCAAGTATTAAAAGTTGATGCATTAGAAGCAATTGGAGGCGGGATGTAATGACTTCATTATTAAAATTAGACAAAGTAAGTAAAGTGTACGGAGAAGGGAATACTGAAGTAACAGCCCTTCATCCGATGTCGCTTGATGTGAAAGCTGGAGAGTTTATCGGAATCGTTGGTCCTTCTGGATCAGGAAAAAGTACATTACTATCAATCGCGGGTGCGTTACTATCACCTTCAAAAGGGGATATTTACATTCGTGAGCAAAATATTACGAAATTATCAGAAAAGGAAATGACAGACATTCGTTTGAAAAAAATCGGCTTCATTTTCCAATTCGCAAATCTTGTTCCATATTTAAATGTAAAAGAACAATTGCTTTACATTGCAAAGCTAAAAAAAGAAAGTAAACAAGAATCAGAAAAGCGCGCGGATCATTTATTAGCGGCATTTGGATTAGGAGAAAGAAAAAAACATTATCCAAATCAACTATCTGGTGGGGAAAAACAAAGGGTAGCAATCGCTCGTGCTTTCATGAACAACCCAGATTTAATATTAGCTGATGAACCAACTGCAAGCTTAGACTCAAAACGCGCACGTGAAGTCGTTGAAATGATGAAACGTGAAGTGAAAGAAAGTCAAAAAGCAGCAATTATGATTACACATGATGAAAGAATGCTTGATGTATGTGATCGTATATTGACACTTAGAGATGGACAGTTAATATAAAAAGTTAATATAAAGAAAAAATGACAACCGTATATATATGTGCGGTTGTCATTTTTATAGATTATTTTAAAATAGTTATAATAGCTTTATTTTGAGAAGAACATCTTAATTTTATTGCGCGTTAATAATAAAAGTCCACCAATGATGGATAACATTCCTAGTGGCACGTTACTTGATTGTTCACTACCAGCTTTAGGAAGTTCTCTAGCGTTATTGTTTGCATTTGTAGTAACAGTATTTGTCTCTGTTTGTTTCGATTGTGATACTTCATTAATTTTGTTATCTACATTTTGCTTCGTTGTATGTAACTCAGCTAATTTGTCGTCAATTTTTTTCTCAGTATGTTTAAAATCGTTTATTTTGATATCTAAGTCTTGTTTTTTCTGTGTTAAATCATCTGAAACAGTTTGTTTTGATTGCTTAATTTCGTTCAATTTATTTATTAAGTTCTGTCTAGCCTCTTGTAACTCAGCTAGTTTATTTTTTACATCTTGTTTAGCTAGTTCTAAGTTAGATGAAAGACTATCTAAATTTTGTTTAATTTTCTTAAGTTCCTCTAACGTGTTACCAGTATTCGGCTTATTTTCTTTTAGCTCAGCAAGTTTCTCCTCAGCAGTTTGTTTCGCTTTCTTTAACTCAGCTAATTTTTCATCTACCTGTTTTTTTACTTCCTTAAGTTCATTAACCTTCTGATCGATGTTCTCTTTATGCTGCTTAATTTCATTCACTTTTTCATCGACTGTTTGTTTATGATCTTTAAGTTCATTAACCTTGTCATCGATATTTTGCTTATGCTCTTTCATTTCAGCAACTTTGTCATCTACTTGTTTTTTATGCTCTTTAATTTCAGCGATTTTCTCATCGGCGATTTGTTTGTCTTGCTGAAGTTTTGCATCTAACTCTTGTTTATGTTGTTTAATTTCGCCGATTTTTTCATCAGCAACTTGTTTATGCTGCTTAATTTCGTTTACTTTTTCATCAGCATTTTTCTTAACTTGGTTAAGTTCATTTAACGTTTGATCCACATTTTCTTTGTGTTGCTGAAGTTTTGCATCTAACTCTTGTCTATGTTGCTTAATTTCAGCTAATCGATCTCCAGTACTTTGCTGAGCAGTAGTATCATTTACTTCCGCGTGAGCTGAGTTAGAGCCAGCAATCATTGCTAAAGCTAGTGTAGACGCAGCAATCGTTTGTTTTGTTTTCATATTTTTGTACCTCTTTTCTTTCATATGCGTGAGCTTTTTTGTGTAAACTTGAGCATATAGAAGTAGATTATTTTATCATTATATACCATGTGCGACGCCAAGAGGAAGTATTTGCATAATAATCTATGATTATGTAATTTTTAAAATCTATTATTTGGGGGTAGGGGACAAATCTTCAACAAGATGAATAATTTCTTCTATAGTAGAGTTTACATCCTTACAATTGCGAATAACAAACAAATAATCAGCCTCATTTTCTACAGGATCTACTACATCTTCGTGCAGTGATTCATCCTGTTGCCGAACGAGTACTTCCTCAAAACTGGAATAGTTACCTCTAAATATATTTGTACTTCGCTGACTACGTGCCACTCTTTCATAAAGTACATCATCTGGAATGTCAAAATGAACTAATATGCGTACATATTCCTCTTTCTTAAACAATTCATTCAGCAAATACATTCGTCCGTTTCGACTTCTATTTGAGTTGCAAATAATAAGGTGTAAATTTGTATATTCTTTTGCATAATCAACAATGAATTTTGAAATACCATGCTTCAATGTATTCGGTCCTTCTATTGGCTGCAATTTTTCATAATATGTGTTAATAAATTCAGCTTGGTTGTCTTGATCCATAATGAAAGAGTTAGGTAATTCTTTTTCTAACGCTTTTGCAAATGTAGTTTTTCCGCTGTGCGTTTTTCCTATTGTAATAATGACTAATCTTTTCATAATGTCCTCCATTTATATTGTTATAAACAGGAATATTCTGTGTAGGATGAAATCTTCCTGCTAGAGAATATGCAAATTGTTGGAGTGGTGGCGGGCTGAAAACTTGACAAAAAAACTTATTTATGCTATAATTTACCAATATAAAAATAAGGTGTATAATAGGGTTCTCCTGGCCAGGGGAACCCTATTTTTGTTGTGAAAATGAAGGAGTGTATGTGTGTGAAAAAAGGTGAAGCAAGTGTAACGTCGTTAGTATCAGCGTTCGGAAGGGCGTATCATAGTGAATTTGATAGTCCTAAAATTTTTGATGATTATATAGCCAAAGATTTAATTTCAAAAAAAGAACGTAATAAAATTGAAATGAACATGGTTCAAGGGATACATTTTTTCAATAAAGACATTGCAGAGCAGTTTCAAGACAATCCAAAAGAAATATTAAGATGGATTACGCAAGTTCAGTTATCACCAACACCTTTGGCACGTGCGGCATATTGTGAAAGAGTATTGTTACATGAAGTGACATTAGGAGCAAAACAATACGTCATACTCGGTGCAGGATTAGACACGTTCAGTTTTAGACACCGAGAATTAGAAAATAAAATAGAAATATTTGAAGTGGATCATCCTTCTACGCAAGGGTTTAAGAAGCAAAGAGTGAAAGAAGCAGAAATTGAAGTTCTAAATAATCTTCATTTTGTCTCGATGGATTTCACTAAGGGTTTCTCTAAGCAAGAATTAGTAAATGAAGGATTTGAAAATAAGAAGACTTTCTTTAGTCTTTTAGGTGTTACTTATTACTTAACGAAAGAGGAACTTTCTAGTTTAATAGATTGTTTATTTGCGATGGTTCCAGTAGGGAGTTCTATCGTTTTCGATTACCCTGATGAAAACTTATTTACGGAAAAAGGGTTGTCCAATCGAGTTGAAAACATGGTGAAAATGGCTGAAGTAGGCGGAGAACCGATGAAATCATGTTTTTCTTATGCGGAAATGGAAGCACTGTTAGAGAAATCGGGCTTACTCATTTATGAGCACTTATCACCAGCTGATATTCATAAAATGTATTTTGAGGGACGAAGCGATTATTTAGAAGCTTTTGAGACGGTGCATTATGTTCATGCGGTGAAGAAGTAGAGAATTAGTAGGCATGGGGAGAAATCTCTATGTCTCTTTTTTATGGAAAACAAGGGAATTAGAGGTAGTGCGGGAATTTGTTAAGTATATGGTTGTTGGAAGGAGAATTCGATGGTTTAAAGAATATGCAGTATGAATGTAAAAGATGCGCTAATTAATGTAATTATTATGATATGAAATATTTTAAAGATTAAGTAGCAATGGTAAAGGAGAGTATGATGTACACAATTGGACAAGTCGCTAAATTTTTAAGTGTATCTAGAGATACTTTGAAGTTTTATGAAGAAAAGGAATTAGTCAAACCTAAGCAAAATATTGAGAATGGGTATAGAAAATATAATCATTTTGATATATATGATATAACAACGGTAAATTTCTATAGGGAAATGGATATCGAAATAAAGAAAATTCAAGAATTAAGAAAAAGTAAGAGTATAGAGGGAATAAAATTATTATTAGAAGAGAAAGAACAAGAAGTGTTAGAGGAAATAGAATATAAAAAACTTCTTTTAAAAAAGCTTCAAATAGTAAAAGAAGATTGCGGAAAAATTAAACAATTCTTAGGAGAATACACAGTAAAAGAAATGAAGCCTTTAGAAATAAAAGGAGAAATAGAACATTTTACTGCGTATGATGAATATGAAACTCTAAAAAAGAACACAGACAGCTTAAAAAAAGCAGTTACTCTAACATCTTTACGAAGAGTTATAAGTTTCAATGAAGAAGGGATTATAGAAGACAAATTTATAATTGTAAAAAAAGTAGAGAACTTTGATAAAGAAATAGAAGGTGAAGTTTTATCGCATCCAAAATGCATTTATACAGTTATTGAAGATGGAAGATGGTCAACTGGTGGAAATAGTATTGATCATAACGTGGAAGCTAGTTTAAGAAAAGTAGCAATAGAAAAAGGGTATGAATTTTTGGGGCTAGTTTATATAAATCTGTTACTTACCACTTATGAAGATGGACTTGAACGTATATTTTTAGAAATTTATGCACCTATAAAATAATGCAGATATGTATTGACCTGTGAGTAACCCCTAGGTTTAAGCTGAAGGTATTCGTAAATATGAGCGTTAATATATTTACGAAATACTTAGTTTGAAGAGGGGAATATGCATGGATATAGAAAAGAAACTAAAAAAACCAGTAGCGAGTTTTATTCTACTAACTAATCTCATATTTTTGCCACTTTTTTGTCTTGTAGGAGTTATAAGCCTATTAGGATTTTCTACATGGGTAGTTGATGTAATGTTCTGTATATCAGCTTGGTCCTCAACCTTTGCTTTTGCAATACTATTTAAAAAAATCTATCCTGGGCAAAGCTTTATCCAATTTGTAAAAGATAAATTCAAGAATAAACTTAAATTTTCTGTGATTCTTACTGTGAGTATGATTCAAACTTTTATATTTTTAATGATTTTGTTTTTCGTATCTAAAAATAGTGAAGTAGACTCTATTTTTACTATATCTTCATGGAGAATACTAGTTTATTTCTTTTTTAAAACCCTTCTTTCAGGGCCACTAGGAGAAGAATTAGGATGGAGAGGTTTCGCACAACTTGAGCTCCAAAAGAAGCATTCGCCATTAAAAGCTTCGATAATCATAGGATTTTGGTGGGGGATGTGGCATCTACCCATATGGTTCACTACAGGGTATGTGGGCATTGATTTAATCAAATATATTCTATTCTTTATGATTGCAATCATATCTACTAAGATTGTTATGACAGCATTTTATAACTTAAATCAAAATTTAATCATCCCAATCATCATCCACCAATTTTTTAATTTTTTTATTGGCATAATAAACGGAAATTTAATCGATTTAATCACGTATAACGCGATTTTCTATTTGGTAGTAGCAGTTTTAATCATTGTTATAAATCCAAAGAGAGTACTGTATGGACAGGAAGATACAAACATTATTAATGGAAAGTATCATAGGGGATAGTGATAGCTGTATCAAACTTTTTTGAAAAACAGGGAAATGAATTTACAGCTGGGGTTAACGCAGCTTCTTCGTTTTTCGGCAAATAATTGATTGGAGAGAGCCTTATCGAATGAGATAGGGCGCTTTTTGTTTGTCGTTTTTTGTCGGTAAGTCAATATATTTGAAAAAGCGTCGATATAAATTTTATTCACCGAAATCTAATACATTTATAATCAGGAAAGATGACTTCATCATTTTTCCATGTAATAATAGTATGGTTACATTTACTGTGAAAGAGTATAAAAGGAGCGTTATTGATGAATTTAGCTAAATTCCCGAGAAAAAAATATACAGAATCATATACACCAATTGAAAAGTTAAACAATTTTTCTGAAGCACTTGGTGGACCGACTATTTATTTTAAACGAGATGATTTACTTGGTTTAACAGCTGGCGGTAATAAGACGAGAAAGTTAGAATTTTTAGTTGCGGATGCGCAGGAAAAAGGTGCAGATACGTTGATTACAGCTGGTGGCATTCAGTCAAACCATTGCCGTCTAACACTTGCAGCTGCGGTAAAAGAAAAAATGAAATGTATCCTTGTATTAGAAGAAGGGCTTGAACCAGAAGAAAAGCCAGACTTTAACGGAAACTATTTCTTATATCACTTATTAGGTGCTGAAAACGTAATTGTTGTACCGAACGGAACAGACCTTATGGAAGAAATGCATAAAGTAGCGAAAGAAGTAAGTGAAAAAGGGAATACACCGTACGTAATTCCAGTTGGTGGATCAAATCCTACTGGCGCAATGGGGTACATTGCTTGTGCGCAAGAAATTATGGCGCAATCATTTGAGCAAGGAATTGATTTCAGTTCAGTTGTTTGTGTAAGTGGTAGCGCTGGTATGCATGCAGGTTTAATTACTGGTTTTTCTGGAACACAAAGTAACATCCCTGTAATCGGAATAAACGTAAGTAGAGGAAAAGCGGAACAAGAAGAGAAAGTAGCAAAACTTGTAGATGAAACTTCAGCTCACGTTGGTATTCCAAACTTTATTCCGCACGAAGCAGTTACATGTTTTGATGAATATGTAGGACCAGGTTACGCGTTACCAACGCCAGAAATGGTTGAAGCAGTTCAGTTACTTGCGAAAACAGAAGGTATTTTACTTGATCCAGTGTATACAGGTAAAGCAGTAGCGGGATTAATCGACTTAATTAGAAAAGGTAAATTTAATAAAGAAGACAACATTTTATTCGTGCATTCAGGTGGTTCACCAGCTTTATATGCGAATACGTCTTTATTTGCGTAAGTGTGAAAAAGCATTGGATATCCAATGCTTTTTGTTTTGAATTAATGTTGAAATTTGATACAATTTCGTGAATATGCGATGATTTTTCAACATTCAACGGTAAACAACGATATATATGAAGGAGATTGATGTATGACAGAATTTTGGGAAGCAAGTTTTATAGAAAATCAAATGATGTGGGGATTTGAAGCTTCAGATTCCGCAATTTTGACGAAGGACTTTTTCCTTGAAAAGAAAGTGAAGGATATATTGATTCCTGGTATTGGATATGGCAGAAATGCAAAGGTTTTTATTGATAACGGAATACATGTAACAGGTATTGAAATTTCAAAAACGGCGATTGAATTGGCAAGACAAAATGAGCTTAATGCTGATTTCTTCCATGGTTCAGTTACGGATATGCCTTTTGATAACAAACTGTATGACGGTATATTTTGTTATGCACTTATTCATTTATTGAATAAGGATGAGAGAGAGAAGTTTATTCAAGATTGCTATAGTCAACTAAAACCAAACGGATATATGATTTTTACTACTATTTCAAAAGATGCCCCAATGTTTGGGAAGGGTAAACAACTGGGGAAAGACTACTTCGAGATAATGGAAGGGGTAAAAATGTATTTCTATGATATTGACTCGGTAAAACAAGACTTTGGAAAATATGGACTGATAGAAACTACGGAAATTGTTGAGCCGCATAAAAATATGGAAAGTAAACCTCCATTTAAATTTATAATGATCAAATGTCAAAAAACACCTCTTGAATTCGCATACTAAGTATGCAAATTTAATGGAGGTGTTTTTCGTTAGAAGACAAGAGCTCATTACCCAGAAGAAACAAAGTGGAAAGAGATTGAGATGAAAAGAATAGTTATTCAAACCATTCCAGTATGAGACGATTGGAATTAAAATAGCCAATAAAATTGACAATGAATATCATTTTCACTTACTATAGAATCGTCACATTTAATTAGACATGACTTTTTTATTAATGTAATAGATTTCTATTAAGATGTCACTTTCAAGGACTATCACTAAATCTTTTAAGAATTTAAACGTAAGAAAGGGTAAAATAAAAATGAACTGGAAAAAAGGCGGATTATGGATTATTATTTTTTTCATTGTAAAAGGTACGATTTCTACACTTTTAATTGTTACAGGTGCTAAATATTTTGATTTATCATTTATGCAATTTTTAGTACTAATAATGATTTTATTACTGATTTCTCTAACAGGTCGAAAATTCCTTTATAGACATAAACAAAACAAAAAACAAAAAGAGATAGATATATAATGATGCCCCAGAGACCTTTGGATTTCTGGGGTTTTACTTATTCAATAGTGAGTTTTGGGTCCGCAATACGAATGATACGCTCCATCAGTATTATTGGTTGTAAATCAAAAAGTCACTGATTTTATTGAATAAATAGAAAACACTTTTCTTTTTCTTTTATTTAATTTAATATCAATAAGGGCACCAAAAAAATAGATAGAGGTGCTAGAATGTACGGTATTATTAATTATGAAGTGTTTTTACTAACAGGGATTTTATTAAATCTAATTCCTGGCGCAGACACCATGTATATTGTGGGGAGAAGTATTTCACAAGGTAGAAAAGCAGGTGTGTATTCTGTTTTTGGTATTATTACTGGTTCTTTAGTTCATACGTTATTGGTTGCTTTTGGTTTATCTATTATACTT